>JADFPO010000102.1 GCA_022562295.1 Gemmatimonadota bacterium | reverse complement strand
GCGAAGTACGTAATTTCAGAGCCTGTGGCTCTCTCTGCCAAGAACTCGCGTGCGCGAACGTGTCTTGGGCTCGATTCGTCTGATGCGTAGAGGAGGATGTTGGCGTCGACCGCAACACTCATTCGCGCGAATCGTCGAGTGCCGCGTAGACCGCCTCTTTGTCGGCGATGTCGATCAACGCGTTCATCGGTTGGGAACACCACCGGAATTTGCGGTCCGTGTCTCGGTCGGATCGCCGCCGGGCGAGTGCGCCGGCGAGAAGGTCGGACACGAGCCGGCCCAACGACTTTCGCTCGCGCTTTTGCAGTCGCTTGAGGTCCCTGAGGATGGGTGTGTCGATATCGATGGTCGTGCGAGCCATGATGTTTGATGATACGATACTTAACATCTGATGTCAATTCGTGTGACACAAGCCGCGCCATCGGTGTCCAAAAAACGCCGAACTTTGTTCTGGGGTTAAGGTGCATCCGTGGCTGAACTCAGCCGAGCACGGAAAAACTGCTGTCTTGGTTCACCTCGCGATTGCGCGAGTAGAAGCCCAGGTTGAGCGTCACGCCGGTGTATGGAGCGGTGACCGTGACGGGGTCGCGGTCGTGGTCGTGGCCGGCTTCGCACGCCTCGATCAGCTCGGCCATCATCCGGCCGGCCATCGGGCCGTTCTTGTACTGGTTGCCGCTCGTGCCGACGGCCATGTAGAAACCGCCCAGGTCCGACCGGTCGTAGATGGGCATCCAGTCGTCACTCACGTCGTAGAGATCGGCGATGCCCTTGGGCTTATTGGGAATTGCCAATCCCGGGAAGCGCAGCGCCAGGCGGTACACCTGTGCCTTCCACTGCTCGACCGTGACCTCTCGATTGAAGTTGTCGGGATCGTCCACCCAGTCTAGAGGATCGCACTCGGGGTCTTGACTCCCAACCAGCAGCATGTTGCCGGTTTCCGGCCGGCTGTATCCGCCGATGTCGTCGTCCGACGTGAACGGTGCCGTGTCTTGGATGCCCGCTCCCTCGGGGCGGGGCAGGTAGTGCACCTCTTGCCGCAGTGCCCTGGTCTTGACGTTCATGCCTTTTTCCACGTCCGCCATGCGGTTCACGACGAACGAATGCGGCCCCGCTATGTTCACGACCACCGGCGCGTCGATTTCACGGCCGTCGGCCAGGGTGACGCCGGTGACCGACTGGTCGGTCCGCCGGATGGTGACGATTTCGGCGTTGAAGAGAAATTCCGCTCCATGCGCTTCCGCCGCCCGCTGCAGATTGTGTGTGGACAGTTGGGGGTCGTTGACGTAGCCCGCCGACGGAATGAAGATGCCGCCTGGTACCGTGCCGCCGGCCTTCGTGCCGAATTTCTCGTCGCTGGCGCGGCGCGGAGGATAGTACGAGTCGAGATCGTAGTGTGGGAGCTTGGCTTTGAGTGTCTCGACGTCCCACTCCTCGTAGGGGATGCCCAACTCGTCGTGGATTCGCAGATGTTTCTTGAAATCCTGCGCCCGCGACTTGATGATGACCATGCCGGTTTGAATGAACTTCGCGTAGCCGCGTTCGTCCTCGACGCCGAGGTAACCGGGCCAGTCCTTCCAGTGATGAAAGCTCTCCCACGCCAGCGCGGTGCCGTCCCACGTGGAGTAGTGCGTACGCACGATGGCGCACGTGTTGCCGGTCGATCCATAGCCGGCCGCCGGCAGCTTGTCGACGTTGAGGGTCCGATGCCCCTTCTTGGCCAGCTCGAAGGCGGTGGCGGCGCCGATGATGCCGGCGCCGATGATCACCGCGTCATATCGATCGGTCATGTTTGCTCTTTCTCCAAAAACTCCAGCGCGGCGTCGCGCACGGTATGCCACATGTACTCCCCGAACGGCCGGTTCACGACCAGGTAGTATCTGTGACCTTCCCGTTCATCGCTGCGCACGATCAGCGTCTTGATCTTTGCGGCGCTCGTCTGCCGCACCGCCAGGTTTGGGAACGCCGAGTCCGAGAAGTCCAGGCCGCAAATCTTGCGCATCGTCCCGACCGCGTCGGGCCCGCTCAGTCGCAGCACCGCACTACCATGACGGTAATCGGTGGCGTGGGCGAAGCAACCCGCACCGGACAATTCGGCGTTCAACTCGTCGGCCGGTGGGAGTGGCGCCGACGGCGACGTGCTCAGGATATAGAGTTCGCTCGGAGTCAGCCGGCAGAGCAGGGCATCGCCGGCCTCGCTCACCTGTCCCGGCGCGTGGGGAAGCGCCGGCCAGCGAGCTTCGAGTGCTGTGCCCACATTGCCTTGGATGAGGATGACGCCGACGCCGCTGAGATCGCGCAGCGTTACTCGAGGCGATTCGACCGGTGCGACTGCCGCCGCCGGGATCGCCGTTCGGAACACGGGCGCGCTCGCCGTCATGTCTTCACCCCGCCTTGGGGTCGTAGTGAGGAAGGGAAACCACTCGGCCGGGGAGCAGGTCGCCTCGCACGCGGGCCGTGAACTCGGCGCCGGGCTCACAGCCGTCCGCCGGCAGCCAACACAAGCCGATGGACGCATCCAGCGTCGGGCTGTATCGCGCGCTGGTGATGCGGCCGATGATCTCGAGGCCGATGGGTCGTGTGGAGTCGGGGACCACGATCTGACTTCCCTCCGGCGGGACCACGTGGGCGTCGAGCATGCGGTAGCCCACCAGTTTGGAACGAATGCCACGCTGCTCGATGTGCACGAGCGACGGTCTGCCGAGAAAGTCCGGCTTGTCCGTTCTGACCGCTCGCTCGAGATTGGCCATGTATGGGTCGGTCAGGGCGTCGGTATCCTGCCCCACGATGAAGTGACCGGTCTCGAGTCGCATGATGCGCTGGGCTTCGACTCCGAACGCGATGATCCCATGAGCCCTTCCGGCGTCCATGAGCGTTTCCCAGACGTGCAATCCGTACCCGGCCGCGACGTGGATCTCAAGCCCAAGTTCGCCCGTGAAGCCGATGCGCATCACTCGGGCCGGTACCTGCGCCACGTGTCCCTCGCGCACGGACATGTAGGGGAGCGCATCTCCGCGCAAATCGATGTCGGTGACTTCTCGGAGGATGTCCACCGCGCGGGGGCCCGTGAGGTTCATGGCGGCATAGTGGTCCGTCACGTTGGCGACGTGGACGTCGAAGGTCCACCCGCTCTGGAGGTTCCACTCGATGTTCTCGTACACGCCGTCGGCGCCGCCGGTGGTGGTCGTAACGTACCACCGGTCGGCGCCCAAGTTCGCCGCGATGCCGTCGTCGCTGATCATGCCCTCGTCCGTGCACATCACGCCGTATCGCACGCGGCCGGGCGCCAGCTTGCGCCACCGGTTGATGTACAACATCTCCAGCAGCTCGGGCACGTCGGACCCGATCACCTGAAGCTTTCCGAGCGTGCTCACGTCGATCAGCCCGACCCCACGCCTCGTCGTCAAGACCTCCTCCGCCGGATCGCCGTAATGCTCGGGACGCTTCCACAACCCCACGTTCATCATGCGGGCGCCGTGTTCGACGTGCCAGTCGTGCATGGGGGTGTGTTTGACCGGCTCCATCTTCCGTCCGGCTAGCACTCCCAAGCTGACCGGGTGGAACGGCGGCCGGCTGGTGGTCGAGCCCGTCGTGGCGATAGGTTCGTCGTTGGCCGCGGAACAGAGTGCCATCGTGTTGGTGCTTTCGTACTTTCCCTGACTCGGTCCCATGCTCAAGGTGCTGTACCGTTTCAGGAGTTCCATGCTGCTGTAACCCTCCGCGACCGAGTCGTTGATGTCCTTGACGGTGACGTCCTCGTCGAAGCTCACGAACGCCATCTTGCCGCCGCGTACGTGTACGGCCGAGGAATTTCGTATGAGTTGGGTGGCCTTGAGAGACGCAACCTTTTCGCGGAGTTCCGTCGACGCGCCGTCGCCCAGGCCGAGTTCGGCGGCCGCGTCCAGTCCGTGCATCTCTCCCTCCGCCATCGCCGTTGTTACGTCGTGCGTTCCGGACACTCGTCCGGCCGCACGCACCCTTTCTGGCAGCTGTGTTACGCGAGACTCGGCGGCGGTGGTGTCGTAAGCCGTCTGTCCTCCGGCCTGGTGGAGCAAGCCGGTCGCCGGCGTCCAGCCAATCGACACCGTAACGAGATCACACTTCACCACCTCGCGTGTTCCCGGTGTGACGTCGACCGTACCAGAGAGGCTAGGTGATTCGTCGGTCATCTGCCCGATCGTCACTCGTTCGACCCGGCGGCGTCCGTGGGCTTTCACGACGACGCTTCTGACCTTGACATCGATGCCGCGCGCGCGCAGGGCCGCCGCCAACGTCGGGTCAGGGTCGTTTCGCAGCTCAACCACCGCGGCCACCTCGATCCCAGCCGCGTGCAGATCTATCGCGACCCGCAATCCGTCGTCGTTGGCCGACACCACCACCGCCCGCCTGCCCGGCATGGTTGCGTACAGGTGCAGCAATCGCCAGGCCGCCGACCCGAGCATGACGCCGGGCAGGTCGTTGTTCTCGAACACGAGCGGCCGTTCGAAGGCGCCGTTCGCGAGTATCAACGATTGGGCTCTGATCTTGAGCAACCTGGTGTCACGTTTCGCCGCGCCGATCCACAGATCCTCGTAGATGCCAAACGCGTTGGTCTCCAGCTCCACGGAGATGTTCCGATTGGCGAACACGCGATCGCTCAACCGCGCGGCCAGTTGGTAGGCGGGAAGCCTTTCACCGGTTGCTGTCTCGACGGTCTGCCGCTCGTGCCGGAGATGGCCTCCGAGGTAGGGACTTTCTTCGAGCAAGACCACCCGCGCCCCGCGGCCGGCTGCGCTCAAAGCGGCACTCATGCCTGAGGGCCCTCCGCCGATCACGAGAAGCTCGGCGAAACCGTATTCCTTATCGTAGTAGGTCGAGGGAGTCTCGAGGGTCACGTATCCCAGCCCCGCGGCGTTTCGCAGTACGCGTTCGTACCACGGCCACAGGAACTTCGGGCGCATGAACGTGCGGTAGTAGAAACCCGCCGGCATGAAGCGCGCGGCGAGGGACGAAAGCGACATGAGGTCGGCATTGAGGGACGGCCACACGTTCTGGGGGGTGACGTTCAATCCGGGTGCGACCAACTTGACGCACGCGCGGACGTTGGGCTCGTCGCCGGCGCGCACCATGCAGTTCGTGTCCGCGCCGGTCATGGCGAACGGCGCGCGGGGCCGGTGGTACTTGAAGGACCGGCTGAACATTCTCACACCGGCCGCCCACAACGCACTGGCCACGGTGTCGCCCTCGAACCCTTTGTACGTCCGGCCGTCGAACAGGAACTCGACCGGCCGGCTCTGATCGATGAGGTGTGATGGATGAACTGCGAGGCGGCCCGGACTCACGACGTTGCCTCCCCCCCCCAATACCGGGTGTTCTCCACGGCGTGACTCTTGGTATGCCGCTCGGCGAGGAACCAACGGCCGCACCCCGCCTGGTGATACCACCATTCTTTTTGGACTCCCGCCCGGTTGTCCCGGAAGTAGAGGTACTCGGCCCACGCACGACGCCGTGCCGGATCCGCTCCGTCGTGCGGACGCTCGACGTACTCGCCCCGGAAGCGGAACTCCGACACGTTGCGCGGTCCACAGTTGGGACATTCGAGCTGCATCATGTGCGTCGCTCCACCATGCTGAGTTCGGGTGTCATGTCACTGGGGATCAATTCGTCACCGCCGCGGCGCCTTTCTCGCCGACGATCTGACCAGTGAAGAACCGGTCGTAGGCGAACGGCGCGATGAGTTCGGGTGTGCGGTTGGTGGCTATCAGTTCCGCCATTCGTTTGCCGGACACGGGCGCTGCCTTGAATCCGTACGTGCCCCAACCGACGTCAACCAGGAACCCGTCGACCGGGGTGGTGCCCATGATGGGGCTGAAGTCGGGCGTCATGTCGCACAGGCCGGCCCAGTGGCGCAGCAAGCGGACCTTGGCCAAGGACGGGAACAGTTCCAGCACGTGGCCGGCCAACGCTTCCGCGAAGTCCAACGTCGCGTCTGTACTGTAGGATGCGAACGGGTTCACCGACGCTCCCATCACCAGCTCGCCCCGATCGCTTTGGCTCAGATAGAAATGAAAGGTGCCCGACACGATCACCGTATCGAGGAACGGCTTGAGCGGCTCGGTGACGCACGCTTGGAGCGGCCGCGTCTCCACCGGCAGACGCACGCCGGCCATGGCGGCGATGAGACTGCACCACCCGGCTGTCGCGTTCAAGACCGTTCCGGTCGCGATACGGCCGCGATTGGTCTGCACGGCCACCACGCGGTTGTGCTCGACGTCGATGCCGGTCACTTCGGTTTGCTGGTGGATGTGGACACCTTTTGCGTCCGCTGCGCGCGCGTACCCCCATACCACCGCATCGTGACGGATGACGCCACCCGGGGGGTGGTACAGCGCGCCCATGATCGGGTATCGTGGGCGGTCGCTCGTGTCGATGAACGGAACGAGCTTTTTGACTTCGGCCGGTGAGATGACTCGGCTGTCGACGTTCTGAATTTGATTCACTTCGGCGCGCCACTGCATGGTACGCATCGATGAGTCGGTGTGCGCGAGGGTCAGGTGGCCGCGTTGTGAGAACATGACGTTGAAGTCCAGCTCGCTTGCCAGGTTCTCGTATAGCTTGATGCTCTCGTCGTAGAACAGGATGCCTTCGGGTGTCAGGTAGTTGGAGCGGAGGATGGCGGTGTTGCGGCCACTGGCGCCGCTCCCGATGTAACGCTTCTCCAGCACCGCGACATCGGTGATGCCGTGCACCGTCGCCAGGTAGTACGCGGTGGCGAGTCCGTGCGCGCCCCCACCGATGATGACCACGTCGTAGTGGTCCTGCAGCGGGTGCTCGCGCCACATCGGCGCGGGTGGTCGGTTGGGCCGAAGGCCTCGTTTCAGGAGGGTGAAGGACATGGCATCACGATAAGCTCACCTCTGCGGTCGGAAGTGCGCAATGCGGGTGAGCTACGAGCTATGAGCCTCGAGCTACGAGCTTGCGGTGAGCATGAGGAGGGACCACAACAATCTGCACGCCTGCAGCCGTGCGGAAGGGCATTGAGGAGGAACTACTCCAAGGGCTGGAACAACTCCTCCAACTCAACCGTAAACGGCTCCCCTCCACCGCCCGGCGACCAGCTCACGCGTTCGGTCTCGAAGCGCGGGAACTCCGTTTCCGGCGTCCACACCTCGACCTGTCGCGCATCGCCGTCGACAATCCAGTAGTTCGGGATCTTCACTTCCTGATACAGCCGCCGCTTGGTGAAGCGGTCGTATCGAGTCGTGGAGGGACTCAACACCTCGATCACGAACTGCAGGGTCTTCATGTGTCGCCAATCCATGGTGCGTGCTTCGGCACGGTCGACGACGAAGAGATCGGGTTGGACCAGTGTGTCGTCGCTCCACGAGATATCGGCGGGTGACGCGAAAAGGTGCCCTACGGGGTTGGCCTGAAGATACTGCTGCAGCGACACGAGCAACCGGAGGAGGACCTCCTGGTGCCAGGCCCGCGGGGCAGGCGTCACGAGTAACTCCCCGTGGACGGTCTCGTACCGGTTGCCGTCGTCGGGGAGGGCGCGGACCATGTCGGCCGTGTAATACATGGGGGCTGCCATACCCATAAGCTCACCTCGGCGTGGGGAGGTACGCAATGGCTGTTCACCCATCGAGTTTAGGAGTTTCGGCGGAAGGGTCGGTAACCGAATTCACGCGGGATGTGGCAATTCGTTACGATCGCCGACGGCCAGGATTCCCCGGGCTACCGCCCGGGGTCAGCTTGGGGTCAACTCCCCGCGAGAAAACTAGCGGCCACGAACTACTAATCACCGGCAGACAAATCCGTGTTGGACTTGGACCGTCTTCGATCGTCCTAGATCGTCTTAGATCGTCCTCAAATCGATGATGCATTGACATCATTAATATGACGCAGTAGCATCACCTATGAGAACGACGGTCGACATCGACGAGGGCCTGCTGAAACGGCTGCGTGATGAGGCGCACCGTCGCGGCGTCCCGTTCAAGCAGTTCTTGAATCGGGTACTGCGCCGCGGTATCGATGTGGCTCCGGCCCGGCGGGCCAAACCGTACCGTTGTCCCACGTTCGACTTAGGAAAGCCCGCGTCCACCGTCAATCTCGACAAGGCCCTCCACTTGGCCGGAGCGCTCGAGGACGAGGAGACGGCGCGAGAGCTGGAGCGCCGCAGATAGGGCGTGATACTCGTCGACCTCAACCTCCTGCTGTACGCCGTCAACCGCGGCAGTCCGCACCATCGGAAGGCAAAGAAATGGCTGGAGAAAACCCTCTCTGGCGACGAATCGGTGGCGCTGCCATGGGTGGTGGTATTGGGGTTCCTGCGAATCACCACCAGCCGTCACATCCTGCCGCATCCGCTCTCAGCCGAGCAGGCGTTGGAGGTCGTCGAGGGATGGCTCGCTCTTCGATCCGTCGTGACACTCGAGCCGGCGTCTGAACATTGGACGATACTCCGCGACCTTCTCGGCGCCGCTGGCACTGCCGGCAACCTGACCACGGATGCGCACCTGGCCGCGATCGCGATCGGCCACGGGTGCGAGCTGTGTTCGACCGACAGTGATTTCGGCCGGTTCAGTCACCTGAGGTGGCGCAATCCGATTCTCTGATGCCCCACTCTTCACGTTCTCCCGACGGGCCCCATCACCCCGCTACCCCTCCCGGCGGGCCCCCGCCGCTCCACCCCTCAACCCGACGGGCCCACTCCACTCCGCACCCCACTCGACGGTCATACGGTATGGTTAGCATTACCGTCCTACCGTCTGCCAACCGCCCATCTGCCAGCCTGCCCAACTGGCCCGCCTGCCCGCCCGCCCGCCCGCCCGCCCGCCCGTCTGGCCCACACACCGTTGTAACGACATTATTGGTACCAACACCCACCAGCACCTGCTTCGAGGGAAAAGACTCCGCGATGAAGACCCGACTCCTACTGTTCGCCACCCTACTTGGGGTTACGCAAGCAGCACAAGCCCAATCCCTGAGCTGCGACCTGAGCGGGTACCGAGCCGCGCCAGGTCTGATCGCCGGTGTGGAAGGCGACCGACTGCGGTTGACCTGGGACGGGGACGGCAACCAGCAAGTGCGGTTGGACCTCGCGATACGAGAAGGCACGCCGGCCATCGGAGCTATCGCGATCAAACGTGAGCGCACCGCACAGTGGGTTACACTCGCACGCAACCTGGAGCCCGACTTTCGCGTAGCCTCAGGCGTCCGCCGCATCACGAACCAACAGCTCAATCCGCTACGACAGCTGGGTGTCGAGATCACGCCAGAGGTTGTAGATGAGGAGAAATGGACCGCCTTCTGGGACGCGCCTTTGGACATCGGGCAATCCGAGCCTGCATTCGCTCGGAATCCACCACCGCCAGACGGTGTGGCCAATCAGCCTGGGCTGCCCCGCAACCCGGCAGAGATCAACCGTGCCACGGCGACATATAACGCCGAGCGCTGCCAAGTGAAAACCAACGGGGCACGCCTCGAAGTCTCATTCCCAGGCATGGAGCTGGGAGTCTTTTCAGGTCGCCTGCAGTACACGGTCTATAAGGGAACCAATCTGATTCGTATGGAGGCGATTGCCAGGACAGAGGAGCCGTCGGTGGCGTACAAGTACGAAGCCGGTCTCACAGGAATGTCCGTCGATGACGGGTCGCGTCTCGTGTGGCGCGATCTATCCAATCTCTGGCAAGACTACCAACTCGGCGGTGCCGACAACGACGGCCCGGTGCCGCTCAAGGTCAGCAACCGCGTGATCGTGGCGGAGAGCCAACTGGGCTCGATCGCTGCATTCCCACCGCCGCATACGTTCTTTTGGACGCGCGAAGTCGAGACGAACCTCGGTTACGCCTGGTATCGCAAGGACAACGCGGCGTCGTTCTCTTTTGGTATCAGGCAAGCCGAGGGGGAAGAAGAGCCGCGGTGGCAAGCCAATTTTGCGCTCTACAATGCCCGCCCCGGAACGTGGCAGCGGATGCCCGTTTACTTCTACGTCAGCGCGGAGCCGGCTGCGGCCACGCTCGAGTCAGCGCTTGCCTTCACTCGGCGCGACCACTACAAACCGCTGGACGGCTACCAAGTGATGGCCAGCCACTTTCACATGAACCTCGGTGCGAGGCTGCGCGCATCGGGCAGCATGGACACGAAGCTCCCCGATCTCGAGGCGCTGAAAGCTGCCGGCATCAATATCGTGAGTCCCACCGACCGGCCCCGGGGTGAGACCCGTCTGGACGTCCTAGCCGACTACGCCGAAGCCGTGCGGCGCCATTCCGACAAGAACTTTCTGATTATGCCGAACGAGGAACTCACCGTCCATCTCGGCGGGCATTGGGACATCTTGTTCTCGAAACCGGTTCTGTGGACGACGGACCGCACCGAAGGACAGCCCTTCGTGGAGAACCACCCCACTCATGGCAAGGTATACCGAGTTGGCAGCGCGGAGGACGTAATGGAAATGGCGAGGCGTGAGAACGCGCTCATCTTCATGGCGCATCCGCGTGCGAAAGGATCCACTCGATACCCGGACCAGGTCAAAGACACTGACCACTTCAGAGACGAGCGCTATAGGGGTGTGGGATGGCGATGGGGCATGGGACTCGATCTGTCGGAGCGGCGCCTGTCGGATTACCGCGTCATGCCCCTGTTCGACGACATGAACAATTGGGTGGCCGACTTGCCCACCCCTCCCAAGTACATCCTCGCCATCACGGAAACCTACGGCAAGCAACCGGGCGACGACATCTATGCTAACAATCCCGTCAACTACGTGAGGGTTGATTCGCTGCCAACACCGGATGACATGAGTTCCGTGATCGATGCCATAATGCGCGGGGATTACTTCGTAACGTCCGGCGAGGTGTTGATTCCCTCTTTTGCGGTGGAAGGAACGGGCACCGACCGAACCATAGTGGCGGATGTGGAGTGGACCTTCCCGCTGGAATTCGTCGAGGTCGTGTGGGGCGACGGGCAGACTACGGACCGGCAGATTATCTCTGCGACGGATCTACCGCCATTCGGCCGCCATCGGTTCGAAATCCCGTTCGACACCACCGGGAAGAAATGGGTGCGTTTCGCCGCGTGGGACTCGGCTGGTAACGGTGCGCTTGTTCAGCCGGTCAAGCTCGAGTCTGCGACGAGCACCAGCACCGGTCGCTGAAGTCTCGTGCCACGACCTGGGAGGACGCCGCCTTGAGGCACCCTCCCAGCCACACCGCCTCGCAGGGATCCGCTTCCTCGCCTGACGGTCCGCGACCGGTCCAACCTCCTTCCCTTGCAGGAGGGTGGACCGTTTTCCGACCGCCAGAAAACCGGCAAGTCTGATTCTCGACCGGCGGGAAATGCAATCTTCGATGTCGCAGATCATTGACAGCGACCCCCGACCCTGTGCTACTAGAATGATTCCGCGTCCGACCATACTCGTGATTCCGGCGCTTGCCGCGCTCGTCGCCTCGGATAGCCCACAGACCGGCGCGATAGAGACGCCAACCCTTGCGCTCGAAACACCGATGCGCGCTCCGGCGTGGGCCTTCGCGGCGCGTGCCTTGCTCGAGGCGAACGCCGATGGCGCCGCCGCGTTCGCCGAGAAGTACCTGGATGAGGCCGGGCACCTGCGAACCGAAGAGCGGTGGGGCGTCTCGGATGGCCCAGACGACGCCATGGAGACGATTCGTCTCTGGCCCCTCTTCCACGCCCAGGTGCGCCACGTCGATCCCGCGCGCAGGCGGCCCGGTCTTCCCG
>JADFPO010000027.1 GCA_022562295.1 Gemmatimonadota bacterium | reverse complement strand
CCAGAGCTCCCAGATCGCCGCCGTGCAAGCGCTCCAGGAATTCTGGACTCTGTAGGATTCGCTGTACGTCCAGGTTCTTCGACAGATCGTCGGCGGTACGTACCATGGGTGCGATACGCTCCACGAGCTGCACGGCTATCTGCTCGGGTGCCGCATCGACGCCGACCTGCTCGATCAGGCCCACGCGTTCCGCCGCCTCGAGAAATGTGCGATCGCGAGCCAGGTCGAGCAGTCCGGATTGACGCGCGACGGCCGCGAAGTCCGATCGCATTACGGCGTCCCGGAGGTCACGGTCTTCGAACAACGAGCGAAGCTGGGTGCTACCCACCAGCCGGCTCACTGTTTTCGCTCCCTCGCTGGGCTTGACGGCAACCAGCGCCATCGTCGAAGCCAGCACCTCGTCTCCCGTAAACCGCTTCGCCAGAACGTGCACCGCTTTGCCGACTGCGGCCGACGCGAGTCGCCCGGACAGCGTGCGCTCAACGTCCGGCCCGCGTCCCGTCAGGCCGTGCAATACGATCCCCGCCCAACTCAAGAAAATGACGGCGCCCAAAGCCCATGTCATGCCGATGGCCGCGCCGCCCACTCGATCGGGGTATGACGGCGCCCATCCTTTGCCGATCCGTCGGAAGCGGCGAGCGCGCAGCCGGCCGGCCAGCAATCTGAGGAGGAGGGTGACGGTGACCATGGCCACCATCCCGCCGAGCGGGAACGCCAGGATGGGCGGGACTGAAAAAACCCCTTCCAGGAGCCGCCCCATCGGTCTGTAGAGCATGAAGGCGCCGACGTAACCGGCCAGCAAGCTGCCCGCTGACAGGGCGGTGAGGATGGTGCCACGCCGCCATCCGAGGTACCCCAGCAGGGCGAGCGCTGTCAGCGCGATCACGTCGATCATCGGCGCTTCGTTCGGCGAGTATAGTGTAGTGTCATCTTGTCACTGCCTTCGGCGCGGGCCAAAGCGCCATGAATCTCAACTGGCTGGGTGTCCAACGTCGGACACCCGGTTGTCGTAGGCAAAGTATGGCGGATCTCGGACTTTGGTGCAGGATCTGACGCGGCGAGATTGTGGTGCCACCGATTTCGTCGATCATGAAGAATACCTTAGACAGCTCGTTGGTAAGTAGCCGGGTTATGGGAACAGAACTGATGGGAACCAAGTGTTGAATCTCCTGACCGCAACGGTCGTCGCGCTCACGTCCTTCCAACAGGTCTCTTCGGCCGACACCACCGGTGCTGTGACGGACGGCGACGTGGCCGGCAATCCTCTGGTGTTCAGCGGCCGGGCGGGGCGTTTGGCGGTGGCGATTCCCCGTATCGAGAATCCCGACATCAGTGTCGATGGGCGGCTGGACGACCCGGTATGGGAATCTGCTGCCGTGTTGACGGATTTCACGCAGTATGAGCCGGTGGAGGGCATTCCGGCTACGGAGGAAACGCAGGTTCGCGTCTTCTACAGCGGGGATGCCATCTACTTCGCGATCCGCGCCTGGGACAGCGAGCCGGACCTGATCCTCGCGCGTCTTGGGGAGCGGGATCGGGCGGTGTTTACCGACGACTGGATTCGCATCATGCTCGACACGTTCGACGATCAGCGTCAAGCGTACGTGTTCTACGTGAATCCGCTGGGTATTCAGGTCGACGGGCTGTGGATCGAGGGCATGCGGTCGCGTTTCGGTGGGAGGTCTGCCGTCTCAATTGACTTCAACCCTGACTTCATCTGGGAGTCGGATGGCCGGGTGATTGCGGACGGGTGGACGGCGGAGATGAAGATTCCTTACGTGTCTCTACGCTTCCGCGAAGTCAGCGTGCAGGACTGGGGCCTGAGTGTCTCGCGAGGGGTGCGCCGAAAGGAATTCAAGCAGTCGTGGGCGCCGTTGACCCGCGACGTCTCCAGCACGTTGGCCCAGGCCGGTAAGCTCGTGGGCCTGCGGGATATCAAACCCCGAAAACTGGTGGAGATCAATCCGGTCGCAACGGGTATCCGCAGGGGACAGGAGACGGACGGTCAGTTCGTGCGGGACGGGTTTGCGCAGGATTTTGGCGTGAACGGCCGCTACGGTATCACTCAAAACCTCGTGCTCGACGCCACGGTCAATCCCGACTTTTCCCAGGTCGAGGCGGACGCCAACCGGATCACGGTCAACGAGCGCTTTGCCCTGTTCTTCGCGGAAAAAAGACCGTTTTTCCTGGAGGGAACCGAAATCTTCCGCTCGCCCAGAAACCTGGTGCACACGCGCCGGATCGCCGACCCGATCGGCGGCGCGAAGTTGACGGGAAAGATCGGGTCGTTCAACGTGGGATACTTGGGCGCTGTAGACGAGGGTCCCAAATCGTTGTTCGGTGGAGACTACCAGGCAGTGTTCAACATCCTCCGAGTGCGGCGCGACGTCGGGGCCGGATCGACGGTGGGTTTTCTCTACACCGATCGCACGCTCGCCGGGGGAGGCAACGATTTCAACCGGGTCCTGGCGGGTGACGCCCGATTCCTGTTCAACGGGCGCTATACGCTGACGACCCAATTCGCAGGAAGTTGGACGTCGACCACGAGCGGGCCGGCCAGCCTCCAACCGTTGGTCATGGCACAATTGGCACGAAGCGGCCGCAACTTCGGCTGGCAGGTCAAGTTCGATGACGTGAGCCCGGGCTTTCGAACCGAGAGCGGCTTCATACCACGAGTGGGCGACACGCAGACCTTTGGCAACATTCGGTACACGCATTTTGGCGCCCCCGGATCGGTTCTCGAACGCGTCAGTTCAACCCTGCAGGTCGACGCCTTCTTCGACCACGATGAATTCTGGGGGGGTGGCACACCGTTCGAGGCTGAAGTTCAGCTCATGCCCACCTTCTCCTTCAAAGGCAACAGGAACATCACCGTCATTCTGCGGGATGGCTTTTTCCGGTTTCTGCCCGAGTCCTATGCGTCATACGAGGTACAGGGAGCGGCAGGGAACCCAGCGCCGTTCGCCATCCCCAACGACCTGACGCATTTGAAGGCCATCGGCGTGATGCCGCGGGCCAGGATCAACAACGCGATCCAGATCAACGGAAGTTTTTTCTATCGCGAGGTGCCGATCTTCATCGAGGCGGCCCGCGGTTTGGAGCTGATGGTTCGTCCCGACATTACCGTCCGCCCCACCAGTTCGCTCCAACTCCAGCTGTCTCACACGTTCTCTCGGCTCTGGCGTCAGCGCGACGACACGGAGTTCTCAACCGTCCATATCTCCAGACTCCGCACGCAGTATCAGTTTGCCAAGGGATTGCTTGCCCGCGGCATCGTTCAATACAACCTCGAGGATCGCTCGGCGCTCCGCGATCCGACCACCGAGCTGCCGATAGTGATTGACGGGTCGCTTGTCGGTCGGCGGGAGAAAGGTGACTTCCAGGGTCAGTTCCTCCTGCAGTACGAACCCTCGCCGGGCACGATTTTCTTCGTCGGGTATACGCGGCTGGAGTCGGGGGAGCGCACCTATCGGTTGTCACGGATGGAGCCGACCGAGGACGGGTTGTTCGTGAAGTTGAGTTATCTATTTCGTATGTGAGCCGCGAGCCGCGAGCCATGGGCTTTGAGCTGTGGGCATTGGGCTCTGAGCCGTGAGGCGTCTTCGACCGTCCATTCTCTGCCCAACCGCCCGCCTGCCCGCCCACCTGCCCGCACCCTCGCGTCCTCTGGCACCGCGTCGCAGTTTATATCCGACCATACCTGAAACCACCGAAATGCCGTACACGACGCTTATCTCTCCCAGCGAACTGTTGTCCCACCTCGACGATTCTGAGTGGGCAGTCGTCGATTGCCGTTTCACGCTGCGGGACGTGGAGCGGGGGCGAACGGCGTACCGCACGAGTCACGTCGCGGGATCGCTGTACGCCCATCTGGACGACGACCTCTCGGGTCCGATTGTCGCTGGTAGGACCGGCCGGCATCCGCTACCCGAGGTTGACTCGTTCGCGGCCACCCTGTCGCGCTGGGGGATTGATGAGTCGGTCCAGGTCGTGGCGTACGACGACGCTGGCGGCGCCATCGCTGCGCGGCTGTGGTGGATGTTGCGTTGGATGGGCCATCAGAACGCTGCGGTGCTGGACGGTGGGTGGCAGGCGTGGGAAGGAGAGGGGTTCGCGGTCCGCGGTGGATCCGAATCGCGTGCGTCCCGCAGATTTACGCCTCGTGTCCGGAACGAGCTGTTGCTCGCTGCTGATGACCTTGCGCCGATGGTCAACGATGCGACCGTCGTGTTGTGCGATGCACGCAGCGAAGATCGGTATCGCGGAGAGAACGAGACGCTCGACCCGGTTGCCGGACATATTCCTGGCGCTACGTCGCTACCCTATGCCGGCAATCTCGATTCGAATGGACGGTTCCTCTCGCGTGAGCGTCTCCGCGCCCGGTACGAGACTCACATCGGCGACGTTCCGGTGCGAGAGGTAGTGATGTATTGCGGTTCCGGGGTGACGGCCGCCCACAACGTGCTCGCTGCAGCGCATGCCGGTTTGGGCGAGGCACTCTTGTACGCGGGGTCCTGGAGTGACTGGATCACCGACCCCGGGAGGCCGGTTGAGACCGGCTGAGATCTGGATGCTACCGGGCGACTTGCTCTCGAGTTGGCACCACGCCCAACTTGGTATCGTACGGATCGTGACTTCACGACGGCGGCGAAGCGAGAATGGCCCAAGCAACTCCCTCCGATCCAGCCAGACATCAGCCCGACGAGGTCTTTGACTTCGACGGAGCCTACGGGGTGCGATATGAAAAGCTCGCGCACCAGCTCATTCCGGCATATGCACAGCTGTTCCCTGCCACGGTGGCGCTCCTCGAGGGCGAGGTCACCGATGATGCAGATGTGCTTGTGGTTGGTTGCGGGACCGGAATAGAGTTGACGACGTTTGGAAAATCCAAACCGGATTGGCGGCTGACAGGCGTCGACCCGTCTCCTCAGATGATTCGACTGGCCCAAGAAAAGCTCCGCGACGAAGGGCTCGAGGATCGCTGCGAACTCCTCTGTGGTTACACCAATGATCTCCCGCGTGTGCCCGCCTTCGACGCCGCTACGCTGTTCAACGTGATGCACTTCCTACCTGACGACGGAGCCAAATTGGTTCTGCTGGAAAGCATCGCAGCGCGATTGCGGCCGGGGGGTCAGTTGGTGATGGTGGACCTACACGGCGACCCGAGTTCCGAAACGTTCCGGCGGCTGATGTCCGGTTGGCAAGAGTTCATGCTGCTGCGCGGTCTCAGCATCGAAGAGCGAGCGGTATTTCTCGACCGGCTGAGGCAGGGGATGCACTACGTTCCGGCCACTCGCATCCTCGAGTTGCTCAATGAAGCCGGCTTTGGCCAGGTGATCCAGTTCTACGGTGGGTTCTTGTATGGGGGGTGGGTCGCCGGCCGCAGATAGGTGCGGGTCGTGACGCTCTGACGACCACGCCGTCGCGAACCAAGGCGGCTGCGGTGTCGTGGGAGCCGACGCTCAGGCCGAGGACAAAACCGTTCGAAGACATGTGTTAGAGTACCTCACCAAACGGATTGTTTCAAACGGCCTAATGGATGCGCCGGGCGTAAGCACGACGGTTGTTGGCTCTCGCCTCATGTCGGCCGACGCCATGGTTGAGATCATGATGACCGCGGCTCGGTAGCGCTCTCGCGCCTGCAGCATTTTTACCGGCCGTTGTCGTACCTGCCGCTGTAACCCCCGTAGCGGCTAGCCCCAGCCCCTGATTCGGATTCGATCCACGCCCCCCCACCCCCAACCCGGAGGACCCAGCTGCCCGGCGGGCGGTCGAACCGGCGGTGGACTGGCCTGATGGCCCCTCTTGCAGGTGTTTTCATAAGGGGTTATTCATAACTGCAAGGCGAATGTTCGGCAAAACATGAAAATTCGCTAGATGCGTACCTTTCTTCCAATGTGGGCAGGGATCGGCGGAAACGATGACCACAAACGTTGAAGCGACACGGAGATACGGCACTACCACTTCTCGAACGGTCCACCCCACGGTTGAGGAAAACAGGCAGCCGGTGTCCAAGTCGTTCACGGTCCGGCGGCTGGATCAAGTGAAGGTGTTGACCGATCCCCTGCGCCAACGGATTCTCGGGGCCTTCATGCTGGAGCCTCGTACGACGAAGCAGATCGCATCCCGCTTGGGTGAGAAGCCGTCGAGGCTCTACCATCACGTAGATGCTCTAGCACGGGCCGGCCTGCTGGAGCTGAAAGAGACGCGGCAAAACCGGGGGACGATCGAGAAATACTTCCAGAGCGTAGCGACCCATTTCACGGTCGATAGCTCGCTCTTTCCGTCGCTTCCCGACCGCACGTCGCGGGTGCTCGATGAGTTGAACGAGGTATTCGATGCGACGCGGGCCGGGTTCGTCGGATCGATCGCGACCGCGGCGCTGGACGCGGATGAGGGACTCAAACCACTCCTCGAGCGGGTGGTGGTCCGCGGATCGGCGGATCAGATTCGCGAATGCCGCCGAAAGCTCCTCAGCGTGCTCAAGGAGTGTCAGAGGGTTGGTGACGGTGCGGAGTCCGACCAGGAACCGCAGTTGGACTGTGGCATCAGCGTGTTCTTCACACTGGGAGGGCAGGAGGCGGAACGATGATACGGGATTGGGCGTGCATATGTGATGAGCCTCACATCATGCCGGTCGGGACGACGACCAAACGCCGGCTGACCATTGCTATCGACTTCGATGGAACGTTCGCGGAGGATCCGGAGGCTTTTCGCGAGATTGTCGAGGTTTTTCAAGCGCGGGGGCATCAGTGCATAATGGTGACCAACCGGCCGGAGGAGTGGGGTCAGGACGTGCGGCGGCTCGTTGGCGACCTCATGCCGATTGTCTTTGCCGGACGGTTCTCCAAGGCCGGCGCAGTGTATCGCCACGGGTACGACGTGGACATTTGGATGGACGACATGCCACACGTCATCGAGATGGATGGAGTCATTTACTTGGGGGGAGCCGCCTGACGATTAGGTGACAGGGGATTGGGGATAGGGGATAGGGGATGGACAGACGGGCAGGCGGGCAGTACCGGCCGCCCGCCGGTGTGGGTGGAAGCGTGGTGGGGGCCCGCCGGGCTGGGTAGCGGGGTGGTAGGGGCCCGTCGGGGTTGATGGGTGGGGTGGGGCGGCTAGCCTCGAGATCGGATGACGTAGCGGCGCGCTTTCATTTCGTGCCGCGGGAGGGTGCCTGGAGCTACCGGGTCGACGCGGGCCCGCACATTCAGTCGTTGGTGGATACTGTCGCTGAGCCGTTGCGCGATACTTTCACCACCAGTTGAGCCGATCTCGATCCGTATCACGATCTCGGACATCTCCCTCTGTGCCTGAAGCTCCACCTCGAATTCGCCGACTTCGTCGAAGCCTCGAACAAGATCTTCGAGGACGCTGGGATACACATTGACGCCGCGCACGATGATCATGTTGTCAGCGCGTCCCAACACGCCACCTTTGAGGAACACCGTATCGAGCCCGCACGGGCACGGCGCGCGGACAAGTTCCACGAGATCTCCGGTCCGGTATCGGATCACAGGGCTGCCGACGCGCCCTAGGTTGGTG
Source organism: Gemmatimonadota bacterium (assembly GCA_022562295.1). Taxonomy (GTDB): domain Bacteria; phylum Gemmatimonadota; class Gemmatimonadetes; order Gemmatimonadales; family GWC2-71-9; genus B3T1B10. Next base: position 30,296 of record JADFPO010000027.1, on the reverse strand, counting down.
AGGACGAGTTCTCCTGCTTGGACTCCTTCGCTGGCGGACACGGGCAGCTGCGTGTTCGAGTCGATGACTTCAGGAATGAACTCATCTTCGATCACGTGCAGGTGGTTCGGTTCGCTGCATCCGTGACCCCAGGCGCCGACTTCGGTTGCCCCCGCATGGTCGATGCAGCGCGCCCCCCACGCCGACTCGAGTCGTGCTCGCACGCTGGGTATGCTCGCGCCCGGCTCTCCTGCGTGGATCGTCAGCCTGACCGAACTTCCGGTGATGTCTAGGCCCGCGTTGCTCGCTACCTGGGCGAGCCGCAACGCGTACGTGGGCGTGCATACCAAAACGGTGGCAGCATTTGCCAGGAGCGTCTCGAGACGCTGAACGGACGTGAGGCCCCCACCGGCCAGCATCATCGCGCCCAGCGATTGACCCGCTTCGAACGCCGTCCAAAAGCCAATAAAAGGGCCGAATGAAAACGCGACAAAGATGCGGTCCTGGCGTGTCACACCGGCTGCCGCGTATATCCGACGCCAACAGGATAGCCACCACTCCCAACTCTCCGGTGTGTCGAGCCAGCGAAGCGGGATTCCGGTCGTGCCGGACGTCTGGTGCATCCGGCTGTACCGATCGACCGAGTGCGTGAGGTTCGAGCCGAACGGCGGATGTTCGGCCTGATCCTTTGCCAACTCCTCTTTCGTAGTGTAAGGAAGGTGCGCGAGGTTTGCCAGATTGGGACGGCTGTCCAGTGCAATCCCCGCTGCGTCGTATTTTCTCCGATAGAATGCGTTACTGTCGAGCACGCGGGCCAGGAGTGCGTCAAATTTGACTGCCGGGGTGGATGCGGTCGGTGAACTCGAGGAGGGCTGGTGTGCGTTCATGAGCTATGAGAAACGCTATCATTTCCATGTACTGGAGACAATCCGGTCGTTCGACATGGCCGGCCGCCTACGGTGTGCAGTGGAACGATAGCGTAGCGGCCCCGCGGACCCGCCGGGCTACCTGAGACGGGCGCACGGAACCGCTCGAAGTCTAACGCCTAGGCCCACGGCCGCCTTGACGCGCAGTGACCGCGGCGTATCGTCGGGGTCATGTCCAGGCCGAGCTTTCTTGAGTGGGGAATCCTCTTGTCAGCAGTCGCAGGCGCGTGCTCCCCAGGCGCGCCCGACCAAATCCTGTATAACGCCAAGGTAGTGACGCTCAACGCCAACCTCGATCTCGCCGAGGCGCTGGCTATTTCCAACGGCGTGTTGCTGGCCGTCGGCACCAACGAGGACATTCGGTCGCTGGCGGGGCCGGAAACGGTGGAGCGCGACCTTGCGGGCCGCACCGTCATTCCCGGTCTGGGAGACAACCACTACCACGGTATTGGTGGCGGGCCCGGGGTAGACCTGTCGGCCGCGCGGACTATGGATGACGTGCTCGCCGCAATAGCGGAGCGGGTATCGAGCCTGCCTGGCGGGGGGCTTGTTGTCACCAACAGCAATTGGCACGAGGGCCAGTTGCAGGAGAAGCGCCTTCCCCTCCGCGCCGATCTGGATCGCGTCGCTCCCCGGCACCCGGTGGTTGTCGTGCGAGGAGGTCACGAATATGTGCTGAACAGCGCGGCGCTCGACCGGTGGAACATCGATGAAGCGACCACGGTCCCCGAGGGAGGGAGCATTGGCCGGTATGAAAACGGGAAGTTGAATGGTGAGCTGGTCGATCGTGCCAAGAGTCTGGTAACGTTGCCGCCGCGCGCCCGCCCCGATTTCGAAGAGCAATTGGAAGCCGTCGCCGCGGAGCACGCGCGGCTCAACGAGGTGGGCCTCACGAGCATCCGCTATGCGGGGGCCTCCAAACGGCTGTTCGACGTCCTGCAGGAACTCAGGCGGCGCGGCCTGCTCACCGTGAGGGTGAACTTGCTTCCGCGTGTCTCCGCGTCGGTGGATGCCGGCGAGTTAGAGGCGACCTTGGCAGAGTGGAACGTGATCCGGGGTCAAGGGGACGACTGGATCAAGGTTGGCGGCATCAAACTCGGCGTTGATGGCGGGTTCGAGGGTGGATGGATGCGCGAGCCCTACGAGGAGCCGTGGGGGCAGGGTGGGGAGTTCCACGGGTTGCAGACCTTCCCGACCCAGCAGTACGTGCGCGTCGTGTCCGAACTGAATCGTCTCGGGTGGCGGGTCGCGACACACGCCGTGGGGGATGCTGCCATCGACCTCGTGTTGGATGCCTACGAAGCCGCGCATGCCGAGCGCTCTATTGTTGGTAAGCGCTGGGTGATCGAACACGGGTTCGTTCCACAGCCGGATCAGTTTCCGCGCATGAAGTCGCTCGGCCTGTTGATCTCAGCGCAGAATCACCTATATGTCGCGGGCCCCAGTCTCGCAAACTACTGGGGGGCGGAGCGGGCGAATTGGGTTACGCCGGTCAAGGCATACCTGGATGCCGGAATCCGAGTCTCGAGCGGAACCGACTCGCCGGTCGTACCGTATTCACCGTTTTGGACACTGTACCACTTCATCACTCGGCAAACCATTAGTGCCGGAGTGATGGGAGAGGATCAGCGTATCGGCAGACAGCAAGCGCTGATGCTGAGCACGATCGAGAACGCGTACCTGAATTTCGATGAGCAGACAAAAGGGACCATTGAGCCTGGCAAGGTGGCGGACCTCGTAGTCCTCTCGGAAGATTTCTTGACGGTGCCTGAAGAGCAGATCCAAGCGATGCAGGTGATGATGACGATGGTGGGCGGTAAGATCGTGTTCTCGCGAAACTGACCATTCGTCGCCGGGATTCCTAACCAGCGCGGCCGGCGCGCCGGATCGTCAACACTAGCGGTTCGGCACCGACACGCGGACCGATCCCGAAAGACCGTCCACACGGTCGGCGAAGTTCCTCACCTCTCGGTACGTTCCGCGGTACGCCTGACGGGCGTCATAGAATCGAATGGTCGAGGTCTGCCGTAACGGATAGTACCCGAGGTTGGTCCCGCGGCTGCCGGCCTCAATGACGCAGTTGCACCGTGTCTCGCCGGGCGTGCCTGCATTGATGAGCGCCACGATAGGCCGGTTGGTGCCGTTGGTGACCACCGGCGTGAACATCGCGCGGTTGCTGGCCACGCTGGTGATGGCGAAGTGCTGGTCTCCGTCCTCGGTCTGAACGCTGGCTGACATGACCGAGGTGAACGCCCTGCCCATCGCGCGGCCGTCCTGCGATCTAGGCTGAATCAGACGCCACGAGAGTACGGGTGGCGTGCCGCCGGTCAGCGGCAAAGAATCCCGCTCGCCCGGGCCCAACGTGCGCACGACTTCGCCGTTGACGAGAAGCTCGACTGATTCAACGAGCGAGTTGGTGACGTATTGATGGAACGCGTCGCCCGCGGTAAAGGAGGCGACTTTTGCCTGGGTGATCGACCACAAGCCGCGCGCCCACGCCCGTCCCTGTTCGGTGCCGGCGATCCATCCTCCGGCGCCGAGGATCGCGATCAGCGGCAGCACTACGACGGCCTTTCGCCCTGAGGACCTGCGTTTCTCGGCGCGCTCCAGTCGCCGCTCTTCCGCCACCGCCGCGGCGGCGGCGCTGGCGGCCATCGTTACCGAGGCCCGATGGACGTCCGGCTCCGGAACCGGCGGAGGCTCTTCGACGGGCTTGTCCTGGGCGGCGGCCGGCGCCGCTGGCGGGGGCTCGTTGGACATGAGGTTCAGCGAGGCCTCGGGCTCTTCCGTTGGGGCTTCTTCGGGCTGGGGTGGTGGTCCCGCGACGACCGGTGGGTCCGCGGTGGCGGTCGGCGGTTTTGGCGTCGCGGGTTCGGGAGGGCCGTAATCCGCGTCGAACGACATCCCGCTTCCCACGATGATATCGCCCACCAACACGTCTCCATCGTCGTCGGCAACCTCGGTTTCCGATGCTCCACCCTTCGATCGGAGTGTTTCCAGTATTTCGGTCGCGCTCTGGAACCGGTCGTCTGGTTTCTTCTCGAGGCACCGTACGATGACGTCCGATAGCCAGTCCGGGACGCTGCTCTCGACTTCATTGGGGTGGCGAACCGGGTCCGCGATGTGTTGTGTCACGACCTCCTGAGACGTAGCGCCGTCGAACGGCTTTTCCCCCGTGACCATTTCGAACAGCATCGCGCCGAACGAGTATAGGTCCGAGCGCGCATCCAGCTTGTCGGCCAAGGCTTGCTCGGGGCTCATGAAATGCGGAGTGCCCACCGTGAATCCCGCTTGCGTCATGTGCGATGCCTTCTCGGGGTCGAGCGCTTTCGCAATCCCGAAATCCACCAGCAATACGCGACCGGTCTTCGCCTCGAGCATGACGTTGTCGGGTTTGACGTCGCGGTGAATGAGTCCCGCATCGTGCGCGTGGGCGAGCGCCTCCAACACGGGCTTCGCAATCTCGATCGCCTCATCCGCCGGCAGCTTCGTGCGCTGCTCGACCAGGGTGGCGAGCGAGTCCCCCTCGACGAACGGCATCACGTAGAATGCTAGCTCGTCACTGTCCCCAACGAAGTGGATGGGAAGAATGGCAGGATGGCTGAGTTGGGCCACCGTCTTCGCCTCTTGCTTGAAACGGGCGAGAGTCCCGGGTGAGGTAACCAAGTCCGGATTCAAGACCTTGGCTGCGAGGCGTCGCTCCAGGTTGCGGTCCCACACTTCGTATACTTCGGCGAAACCGCCCCGCCCGACCACGCGACGAACTTGGTAGTTCGCTCCGAGCGACTCAGCCAGTTGGGCCAACACGGTTCTGGCGGTGGGGCCTGCGCCGGCCCTCATCGGCTGCGTCAGTGCCTCCGGGCCGGGATCGGTGGGCGCGTCGGCTCCGCAGGCCGGGCAATACACCGAGTCCGCCGGAATCTGGGATTGACACTTCGTGCACGTCATGGCCATGACCTCAAAAATTACCCTTTGGGGTCGACTCCCACCACCAACGGCCGGCAAGCAGACCCCCTCGTGTCGTGGTCGAGCGATAACGCAGCGTTGCTGTGACGACCCACGGCGCCGTCGGTGACGTAACCGGCTGCCCGTACCACTTGCCCGGATCACCAACGACCTTCAAGTTTGCCCGCCATGATCGTTCGCCTCCCGGCTTTGAAAGGACGCTGCGCCGTGTGCTCGGAGCATCGGCTCCTCACTGCCGTGATTATCGGCTGCGCGCCCCCGCCCCCGCCCCCGGTCGGGCGCCTGGTCCGACAATGTCGCTGGCGGATGGGGCCATCGACATCGAGGCCATTCCCGCTCTCGCGCCATTCTCTTGACCGATCCCACCTCAACCGAACCGCGCAGCGTGACTCCACCTGACAAGGGCAACAAGCTTGTCGCCACGGTGACCTTGCTCGTTGCCATGTCCGCCGTGCTGTTTCATCTATATACGGCCGGCTTCTCACCGATGACGGCGTTGATACAACGGCCTGTACACCTGGGGCTAATGGCGGCTCTCGGGTTTCTGGGTCTGAATTTGCGGGTCCGTGCGACCGACGAGCCACCTTCCTCGCCCACGAAGAAATTCCTGACCGCTGCCGTCGCCGGACTATTGCTGGCTGGGGCCGTGTTCAGTTGCGCGTATCTGGTGGTCCAACAAGAGACGCTGATCCGGCGAGCAGGATCGGCGTCGGCCATGGATCTGGTAGCCGGAACGATAGCCATTGTGGTCGTGTTGGAGCTGGCGCGCCGAACGAGCGGATGGGGCCTCGTCACCGTTGCGCTGTTGGCGTTGGGCTATGCGTTTCTGGGTCCGTACATGCCGGGGCCCTTCGCTCACCGCGGCTACGGTTTCAGCCGGTTGGTTCAACATTTGTACCTGAGTACCGAAGGCATTTGGGGTGTACCGCTGGGGGTATCCGCGGATTTCGTGTACCTGTTCGTGCTGTTCGGGGTCGTGTTGGAAGCTGCTGGGGGCGGTGAGCTTCTCATCGTGCTGGCTGGCAAGGTTGCCGGCCGCACCAGAGGCGGCCCGGCCAAGACGGCGACGGTGGCGAGCGCGATCATGGGATCGTTGTCGGGGAGCGCGGTTGCGAACGTGGTGACCACGGGAAGCCTCACGATCCCTATGATGAAGCGCACGGGGTTCAAGGCCCATTTCGCTGCAGCAATCGAGGCCGCCGCGAGTACGGGGGGACAGCTGATGCCGCCGATCATGGGCGCGGGCGCGTTCATCCTCGCGACATGGACGAACATCCCGTACGTACAGGTGGCGGCGGCGGCGGTGGTGCCGGCTGTGCTCTATTACGTCGCCCTGATCGCAGCCGTTCATTTCCGCGCCGAGAGGGACCGGTTGCCGCGGGCGAGCGAGGCACCCAGTGGTGCGATCGCCTCGCGGGTGCATCTGCTCCTACCCCTTGGCGTGATCGTCGTGTTGTTGGCTATGGGACGTTCGCCCATGCGTGCCGCGTTCTGGGGAGTTGCTGCCGCTGCGGCGGCGACGTTGATGCGAAAAACGTCGCGGTTGGACTGGCGGGCGGTGCGTCACGTGATGCTCGCGGCGGGCTCCGGCACAGTGCAGGTGGCGGCGGCGTGTGCGGCGGCGGGAATCGTCGTGGGAGTCGCGTCACTCACGGGCATTGGCCTGAGGATGTCGGAATTGATCGTGACCCTTTCAGGCGGCCATCTTCCCATCGCACTCGGTCTTACCGCTCTGGGATCAATGGTCTTGGGGATGGGGCTCCCAACCACCGCGGCGTATGTCGTCTTGGCGGCGTTGGGAGCGCCGGCGCTCACCCAACTGGGAGTGCCGCTGTTGGCGGCGCATCTTTTCATTTTCTATTTTGGATGCATGTCCAACGTAACGCCTCCCGTCTCGTTGGCCGCGTACGCCGGCGCTGCCATCGCGAGGGCGCCATTGATGCGCACAGCCGTGACCGCAATGGGCTTGGCAGGGGCGGGGTTCATCGTGCCGTTCATGTTCGTGTACGATCCGGCGCTGCTGTTGGCGGCCTCACCGACGGAGGTGGTCATATCAGGCGTAACGGGGATGCTCGGGCTGACGGCGCTCGCCGCGTCGTTGGTTGGCTTCGGCTCTCGGCTGTTAACGGGATGGGAGCGGCTCGCCATGGGCGTCGGTGCGATGGGTCTTCTCACGCCGATTCTGGCGGCCGACGTCGCCGGTGCGGTTGTGGTCGTGTATCTTCTGACGGCACGGAAGGGCGGGGCCGGGGGCGGGGGCCGTGTACCGACCGTGACGTGATTCGTGGCCGTGCACGATCAGCCGGCTGTGGATTGCAACGCCTGCGCGGCGTCATCGGTCCGCGCGCCGGGTAACCGACACACTGTGGAAGGATACGGAGTGAACACCATCGATCGAAGCGCAATGAGGCGTGGCCCGTGGTGGCTGACCTTGCTGATGGGGGCCGTGGTTACATCGTGCGACCCGGGCGACGGCGGTGGTGGTGGCCGTTTCATGAGCTTCGGCACCGGGGGTACCGGTGGAATCTACTATCCCCTGGGGGGGGCCATTGCCAGCCGGTTGTCCTTGGCGGACTCGAATCACCAGTTCACCGCGGAAGTCACGGGCGGGTCAGTCGAGAACGTGAATCGGGTGGCCAATGGCGAGATGGATCTGGGACTGTCGATGATGACGACCATACACCGCGCGTATAACGGCGGGCCCGACTTCCCGGAGCCGCTGAGCCGGCTGCGGTTGGTGGCTCCGGTGTATCCCAACCGTGTGCACATCGTGGCCGCCCGCAACTCGCCGGTGCAGTCGGTGTCCGAGTTGCGGGGGCGCCGCGTCGCCGTGGGGTCCCCCGGCAGCGGCACCGAGCAGGTGGCGCGCGAGGTTCTGGCAGCGTACGACCTCACGTACGACGACATCGACGTGCGGTATCTATCGTTCAGGGAATCGTCGGATGCATTGCGCGACCGAGCCGTCGATGCCGCGTTCTTTGCAGCGGGCTATCCTGTGTCGGCGGTTCTGGAGGTGATGACGAGCCGGGCGGCGCGCCTGTTGCCCATCGATCGTGAACACCAACGAATACTGACCGAGCGTTTCTCCTATTACCGAGACGGAGTCATTCCTGCGGAGGCGTATCCTGGAGTCGAGGACGACGTCCCCACCATCACGGTGATGAACTGGATCGTAGGCCGGGACGATCTCGATCCTTCCGTTGTCCGGCTCATGCTGGATATCTTGCGGAACAACCGAGCCGACCTGGTGCGGGTCCACGAAATTGCGCGCCAAATCGACCTCGACGTCCTCTTGGAACCCACGTCGATTCCGTTTCACGCGGAGACCGAGCGCTGGGTCAGCGAGGTGTTGCGGCGGGAGTAACAATTGGAGATTGGAGATTGGAGATTGGAAATCGGAAATTGGAGAATTGTTAGCGGACGCGCATTGAACCTTTCGCCGTGGTGATGCTCTTCACAAAGATTGCTATGAGCTCATGACGGTGGAGATCGCTTGCTAGTGGATCTCCAATCTCAGATAATCAGTCAATAACAACCAACCAGCTTTACGCACTCCTTAGCAAAAAAACGCGCAAATCTCCAATGTCCAATCTCCACTCTCCAATTTTTAAGGCCACGCAATCCCGTAATCTTCCCCGTGATTGCTCGATCCACCCCACATCGTGCCGTGCACACGATCGAAGAAGATCGCGTTGATCGGGCCCGACGTTAGACGTCGATAGGAGAGGATGTAGTCCATCTTGGCCAACTCAGCGCGCACCCACGGAGGCACCGACTCGTTGAGCGTTAATGCGCCAGGCCGGGACTCGTGCGCGCCAAACGAACTCCGCATCTGGAAACTGTTGATGTTCGGGGCCTCGGCCGCTTGCTGAACGTTCATCCCGAACTCGACGACGTTCAGAAAGAACTGCAGCAGGTTTTGATCCTGTCCGTCTCCGCCTTGCACGGCAAAGGAGAGGAAAGGCTTGCCATCCTTCAACGCCATACTGGGTGTCAGAGTCGCGCGCGGCCGCTTGCCTGGCTCCACCACGTTGAACGGATTCTCGGACTCGTCCAGCACGAAGCTCTGCATCCGCTGGCTCATGCCGATGCCCGTCCGCCCGGCGATCGTTGCCGGGATCCACCCACCGCTCGGCGTCACGGACACCACCCACCCGGCCTCGTCGGCCGCCTGAATGGACGTCGTTCCCGAGAAGAAGCTCTCCTCGAATGCGGTGTCGTCCGGACCCTGGCCTTCGGACGTCGCATCGGCGACGCGGCTGTTCCAGCGTTCCAACAGGTCTAAATAGGGGTTTTGACCGCCCCCGCCCCCCGCCCCCTTGGAACGGGTAGGGATCTCCCGGCCCAACGTTGGGGTCGTTCCGCTCCCAGTTTATCTGCTGGGCCCGCTGTTTGGCGTACTCCTTGGATAACAGCCCCTCGATCGGCTCGTCCGGCCCGAAGTATGTGTCTCCGTAATAGAAATCGCGATCCGCGAATGCGAGATTCATCGCCTGATACAGCGTGTGGATATACCGGGTGCTGTTGTAGCCCATTGCTTTGAGGTCGAAATTTTCCAGAATGTTCAGCGCCTGGAGCAACACCGGGCCCTGGACCCATGGCTGCAGCTTGTAGACTTCGATGCCCTTGTACTCGGTCATCGTCGGCTCTTCGATATAGACCTGCCAGTTGGCCAAGTCTTCGAGCGTGTGCAAGCCACCCTGCTCCTGTGAACCCCGTACGAACTCCTCTGCGATGTCGCCTTTATAGAACCGGTCGTACGCCGCATAGATCGCTTCCTTGCGCGTCTTGCCGGCGGCCAGCGCCTGTTCCTCTGCCTCGACCAGTTTGCTCAAGGTCGCGAGTAGGTCGGTCTGGACGAAAATCTCACCCGCGTACGGCGCCTCCCGATCCTCACCCAGATGGGGTAGGTACACCGCCTGCGAGTACGGCCACTGTTTGATGCGGTCTTTCTGCCGCTCGATGTTGTTGGCGGTGGATTCCTCTATGGGGTAGCCCTCCGCCATCTGGATGGACGGCGCGAGCACCTCCTTGAGACTGAGCGTGCCAAATTCGGCCAGCATTACCAGGAGCCCGCCGGGGGTTCCGGGAGTGACGGCGGCGAGCGGGCCGGACGCCGGAGGAATGTCCATGCCCTGTTCGCGGAAGAACGCCGGCGTCGCTCCCGTTGGCGCCACGCCCAGCGCGTTGATTCCGTACACTTTTTGCGTGTTGGGATTGTATATGAGGGCCTGTGTCTCACCGCCCCAACTGAGCACGTCCCACATCGTGGCCGTGGCACCCAGCATGGCGCACGCGGCGTCGACGGCGTTGCCACCCTTCTGGAACATCATCGCCCCGGCGGTGGCCGCTAAGGGCTTGCCGGTGATCGCCACCCAATGGCGGCCGTGGAGTACCGGCTTGACGGTGCGCTGTGCGTCCACACCTGATGGGAACAGGAGTACAGCCGCTAGCAAACTGAGGCTGCCGTGTCCAGCGAGTATTGGTAGGCCTGAACGCATCGTTCCTCCTCGATAAGTAGGCGACACCCGGTCGCGAGAACATAACGCCGCATCCGCTGGTTGGCACGGCTGGTGTTCCTCAGCCCGTGAGCCAAGGCCAATCCGCCGCGGTGTGATCTTGCTCACGCAATCGCACGCCTTATGCGCGGATACCGCTCGTGATGGATGGTTACCCACCCCTGCATCTTGGAGGACATTCGTGCGTTTGTCAGCGGTACGAAGCCTGCTCAACTCTGCCCGCTGAGCCTAAGTTGCTTCTTCATACGCGCTTGCGGCGAGGTCCCCATTAAGGCCCGATAATTGCACCAATTGGGGACATTACGCGAGCGGGGCGACACGGCTTCAGGCCCGATACTTGCCCTGCAACGGAAGAAAAAAAATTCACCCGCGGAGCACGATCGATGTTCGGCTGCCGCCCCACTGGGGCAGCGGTCGTACCGTGAAACGACTCACGACGCACTCCGCCAATTTGTTGGGTACTGCATACGCCAGGGGAATGATCATGGCCGGCCTATTCAAGAATCTTTTCAAGAACGATGCCATACCCGAGAATCTCTCGCAGGAGTTGCGAAGCATACTGTCCGAGATGGAGAGCGAAAGAAAGGCGTTCGAACTCCTGACGATACGAGCCGAAGGGTCCGCCGAGAGTTTTGAAAAGTTGGCGACTCCCGTGGCAGTGATGGAAAAGACGGTTGGCGAACTCAACGTCAAGGTGAACGCGTTCGAGAATCTCACGCCTCAGATCGCGGCGATTCAGGAGCAAGCCGTAACTCTTTCGGAGGCTCATCGACGCGCGGAGTCTAAGGTTGGGGAGGTGGTTGGTGACGTCGAGAGGGCTGGGGCTGAGCTGCAGGACTTGCGGCAACGGCTGGATGCGGCCCTCGGCCTGAAGGAAGACCTCACCGGGTTTCTCGAGTTAGAGGGGCCGTTCAAGACGCTGCGCACGGACGTGGACGGGCTTGCCGGAGAGGTTCGCGAGTTTGGCGATCGCTTTGCACGAGTACGGGAGGAGCACGAGGGTGTTCTCCGCGGTTACAGCGTGGCGTCTGGGCGGCTGGATGAGTTCGAAACACAATACCGTGAGTTACGTGGAGGGGTCGGCGATGCAGAGCAGCGGGTGGATAAGCTCGAGCACGTTATGCAGCATGTCGAGCAGATTTGTGCTGAAATCCCGAACACAAAGCAAGAACTCGGTACCCTCAAGGCGCTTGGCGACTATGTGACGCAAAAGGTTTCCGCGCTCGAGCAGCAGCGCGACGCGGTTGATCGGGCTACCGCACAAGCGGCACACCTCAGTGAGATGATGAGGCAAATCGATCAAGAGACACAGAAGCAAAAAGAGAACTCCAAGTTTCTCAGTCGACTCCGGGCTGACGTCGAGGGACTGAGGTCGCTTCACATCAAATTATCAGAGCAATCGAAAGAGATCGCCACGCGTCAGCAGCAAATCGAGGAAGAGGATCATGCCAGAAACGAGGAGTTGACGGCGCTGCGAGACGAGATGCATGAGGACGTGCAGAAGGCGGTCAAGCGTCTCAAATTTGAGAGCGGTGGGCTCGATTCGGTCAGCGAGCGCGTCGTCACGCTTCGGACGGCTCTGAGCGACTTCGAGAGTCGCTACGAATCGCTCGATGAGTCGAAGCAAGTGATCACTGACATTCACACGCAGGTGGAAGATGTGTCGTCGCGGGTGACGGTGCTTGCCGCCGAGTTGGCGGACATCGAAAGCCAAGCCGACAAGGTCAAGGAATTGCCGGCGAACGTGGAGCGGATCGACCGGTTGATCAGTGATGTGACGGAACGGATAGGGGGAATCGAGCGACCGGCGGTTCTCACAGCTGTCGAGGAGGCTGAGCAGCGCGTCGGCGACGTCGAGGTGGCAGTCAAGTCATTGGAGGTGCGCTCTGACAACATCGAAGGGTTAGCGGACCGAATGCGGCGTATCGGCGAGGAGCTAGACCGGCGGAACGGCGTGATAGAAAAGGCATCGGAACGGTTGAACGATGTGTCCTCACTGCGGCAAGAGGCAGCTGCGGCTGCGCGGGCTCTGGAAGATCAGACCACGAAGCTGACGGCACAACTCACGACGGCCGGTAGCCGTACGAAGAAGCTCACGGAGTTGGTGGATAGGGTGGAGGAGCGCTCGAACGAGCTGCGATTCGCCGAAAAGCGGATGTCCCGATTTGAAGAGTGGCTAGCGAACTGGAAATTGGCTGAGGCGAAGTTGACCGACGGAATGAAGCGCGTGTCCGAGCGGCAAAGTTCCGTCGATGCGATCCAATCTGAGATCAAGCGCCTCTTCGAGATCACCGAGAATACGGTGGAGGACGTACGGAGGATTGCAGACGCGCGACAGGAAATCGCCGATCAGAGGCCGGTGCTGGACGAGATCCTTGGCGAGTTGGACGAGGTGACCGAGCGGGCCGACGCGCTCGAAGGGAGAAAACGCCAAGTGGATCAGGCGGAGGAAAGATTGGCTCGAGCGGGCGCACTGCTGATCGACATCAAGTCGACGCTGGAGTCGGTCAACGGCCAGAAAGCGTTTCTGGACGAGGTCGTCGACAAAGCCGGGTCCCTGACGTTCCAGGCGAAGCAGGCTGAGGCACTGATCGCGACCCTTCGTGAAGAACGAGACTTGACCAATCGTTTTCGTGCCGCAATCGAGGAGAAGGAGCAAGAGGTGCACGCCAAAGCAGGCTGATGGCATGGGGCACGCGGCACACGAGAACCCGTGACGAAAGAGAACTCCGCCCGGCATGGCTTGCCGCGCGGAGTTCTCTCTGCCAGAACGTCAAACCTTGACGAATATCCCGTTGCGATACAACGCAAGCATCAACCAAAACCAAGACAGCATGAAGAAACCAAACCCGTGCCCGACCGGAGGGGACTTTGACGCACATGCATCACGCTCGACAGGTGGCTAGATTGCGCGTGGCGCACTCGGACTCCGATTCTTCTGGGAATGTTTTTGATACTTGACGCACCGCAGCATGTAACGTGGCTTCTCGCGCGAGCCGGAAGAGTACATGTTCTCGCATGGCTCGTGTTCGCGGCATGTGCTTCACGACCCGTGGACGACCCCGTGTTGCAGATTGCTTGGCGTCCGCTGGATTCCCTCAACGCCAACCTGCCCGCGGCAGTCCGCGTGTATGCCGGTCGTAGTGAGCGAATGCCGCTGCGGGCGTGGTACGTCCGCATCGTGGAGTCGGATCCGGCGGTCGAAACACGGGTGATGGTGTCGGACGACGAAGCGGACCGCCGCGAGTCGGCCACCAGCTTTGCCCGGGATTTGGGCGCGTGCGTCGTCGTGAACGGGGGGTACTTCTCGATGAACCAAACTCCCGCCCATCACGCGGGGTTGCTCAAAGTCGACAATGAGATCTGGCAGCCGGCCACGCGAACAGTGACACGAAATTCGCAATCCTACGAAGCGACGCGCGCTGCCATTGGGTTCACTGGAGATGACAGCATCAGCATCGGATGGGTCACAACCCGGAACGACACGCTGTACTCGTGGCCACAGCCGCCGGCACACCGCCCCGGCCGACCGGCGCCGCCCCTGGCGTACGAGCACGCCCGGGTGTGGGAGGTGCGGGACGCCCTCGGGGCAGGTCCCGTCCTCGTGTGGGACGGCCGAGTGCGGGTGGCGGCTGACGAAGAGGTTTTTTTCGGGAGTTCAATACCGGAAGTGCATCCGAGGACCGCCGCCGGCAGGACCGAGGACGGGAGTCTCTTGCTCCTGGTCGTGGACGGTCGGCAAACCCAAAGCCGAGGGGTGGACCTCGATGAACTCGCTCGGATGATGCGCGGCCTGGGCGCGGTTCAGGCGCTCAACCTGGACGGAGGCGGATCCTCGACCTTGGTGGTGAACGGTGTGGTGGTGAACCGGCCGGTCGGTGGCACGGCCGAGCGCGAAGTGATGTCGGCGCTCGTGACTTTCTGCGACAGGTAGGTTGCCACCTGCCCGCTCACGTTTCCCGTTGGACACGAGCGTGCTCGCCGGTGAGAGTCGGCTTCAGATCATCCTCGATTTCACGGTGCGCCTTGAGCAACCGGTCGATCTGAGCACCGAGTTGACGTGCGGTTCCGAGGTTCGCGGTGACGCTCGCTAAATTGACGGTTCCGGCCCGCATGCGCAGCAGATCGATCCTGAGCGTTTCCAGGGCCGCCACCGTCTGGGAAAAACGCTTCTGGGCCTCGTCCCTGGCTTCCCGGATGCGCTCGGCGGCGCGATGTCTTTGTTCTGCGAGGGGGTCTCCGGCGGCAAGCGACCGGCTGGTCCCGCCTTCCTCCGCCACGGCCAGGAGCGCGTCGAACTCGTCTACCTGGCTTCTCAAGCGGTGCGCGTCCGCTCCGAGATGCGCCACTACGTCAGGAAGGTCATCCATACTATCGCGCGTGGCCTTGGGAAGTGACCTGAAAAGGCTCGAGACGGCCATTCCGATGGCGATCTCGGTGGGCCGGTTGGTGAGGCTGGTCGGGAGATCGCTGGCTTCGAGCCCGACGCCGGCAAGCGAGAACAACCACCTTCCCACTCGCCCGCGCCAAAACTTCACCCGCCCCCTCGCCTGTTTGTCGGAGCGTCTGTCGGAGTGCCACGCCGTAATCGTTGCTACCAGAGCCGCGCCGATGGTTGTGGCCATGAGTCCGGGAGACGCGTAAACCGGCATCATCATGAAGCCGAGCACGAAGGTTCCCACGGCTCCATAAGCGACATTCCGCATGATCCGATGGGTCCGTTCGTAGCCTTCGCCGTACACGAATCGAAGTTCTTCGTGGCGGGCGACCAAGTCGTCTTGAAACGATTGCGTGATGTCGTCTTGGCCGTATCCCGCCTTGATCACCCGTCTCAACCGCCGGACGACCGAGAGCAGTGGAGCGCTCAAAGAGAGCGCGACGATGCCGGTACCAACTACCTGTAGGGTGGCATCGCCGGTCAAGAAGAGCGGTATCGCGGTTGAGGCCAACACGGGATAGAGAAAGTGGTGGCCTCGTTCCTGCCGCTCGCGTGCCTCTTTCACGAACAGGCGCACCGCCACTGGTGTTTGCTTGCGAACCTCCAGGGCACCCGCGAGAGCTTCCGCCATGAGCTCACCACGTTGCATCCGGTCGTCCGGATCCTTTGCCAGGCATTGCTCGACGATCGCGGCGAGCCTTGTCGGCACACCCGGAGCGACGGATATGAGGCTTGGTGCCGGTGTACCGATGTGGTGTGCCAGGATTTCCGAAGATGACGGGGCATCGAAAAGGGGCTTACCGGCCAATATGTAAAACGCCGTGACGCCGAGCGAATAGAGGTCGCTCCTTCCGTCCACCGGTTCGCCGGCGGCTTGTTCGGGACTCATGAACTGAGGTGTGCCAAGGACCTCGGACTCGAGTCCGGAATCGGCCTCGGATACCTGGGCGATTCCGAAGTCCGTTACCAGCGCGCGCCCACTTCCGTCTTCCAGCAATATGTTGTCGGGCTTCACATCCCGATGAACGACTCCCTGGGCGTGAGCGTACGCGAGGGCCCATGCAACCTCGCGCAGGATGCGCATCGCCTCGGCCGGAGGCAGCGGGCCGTTTCGGCTCACCCGCTGGCCCAGGGTGAGTCCTTCGACATACGCCATCACGAAGAACACGTGCTCGCCTAGGTCCTCGACTGCGAAAATGGGAATCACGTTGGGATGGGAGAGCTTCGCGGCGGTTCGCGCCTCACGGAGAAACCGGTCGCGCAGGGCGGGCTGTCGCGCCATCTCGGGCGGCAGCAGCTTGATCGCAACCGGCCGGTCCAGGGCTACGTCGCGGGCCAGGAACACGATTCCCATTCCTCCGCGACCGAGTTCGCGTTCGAGGGAATAGCGGCCGGCTACCGCTATCTGAAAGTCGAGGAATTCGCCTGAGGGGGCGGGGGCGGGGGCGGGGGCTGGATCCATGCGTCTAGCGCCGATGCGTCATGGTCACGGTTGAGCCAGAGGTGGCGGCGTGCACCGGCGCACTAGCCTCACCGGTGTCGTATTCTTTAGGGGATCTCGGGGTCGCATGGGAGCTTGGCATTCCACTGACCGCAGTTTGCAGACATGGGACGATGCGGATTTGTAACGGTGGGCGCAACCGGGTCAAGGCTGGGAGTTGTCACGATTGCGTGCGCGATGGAGTTCCTCGAGCTGCCGCTCGACGTCGTGCGGCAGTGTCAGGTTGTCCGCGATCGCGGCGATTTCTTCGGCCTCCTCCCATGCCATTTCGAGCAGCGCCATCTCACCCTCGAGGGCGAACCGTTCGCTCTCCTCGTTCGCCGCCATCTCCATCGCCAATCGCACATCGACCGGTAGCTTGGAGAGAGAATCTCCAGCTCGGGAGGCATGCGAGCTGAACGCCGCGGCGGAACGCATGTATTGCTCGGGATGGTCGAACGCCTCGAGTCGTTCCATCGCCCGCTCGACCAGCTGCCGCGATCCACCCGTTCCATTGACCTTCGGCATGATCAAGCTCGTTGCGTGGAGAGCGTGCCGCCCGCGCAGAGCGTAGCTGCCGCCCGTGTGGGTCAGCTCGAGTTTCCATCCCTCTTCCCCGCCGACGTCGGTGGAAATTCGAGACTCACGAACGTGCCGTCCCAGCACCGTCAGCATCTCTCCTTCGTTGGTGGGAATGCGCGCAATGAGACGACGATCCTTCACGGCCTTTCGGATTCGCACGGCGAACACGAACGTCCAGTATCCTCCGAGGGACAGGCCCGCCAAGGCCGCTCCGCCCACCACCGCGGTGCCGGCAGCGACGGCACCGGCTGTGCCGAGCATGATTACCCGCCTTCGCCGGCGCCCAAACTGATCGCCGTAGCGCCAGGCGGCGAACTCCCGTCTGAGCGGATGGCCGATGCGAATCAGGTCGAGACCGTCGGCGAGGCGGGCCAATCCGATGTTTTCCGTGGTGATCCGCTTCCGCGCGTCGCGGAAGCGACGCTCGCATTCTTCAACCGCCTCCCACCGCTCCTCCAAGGGTGTGAGATTCCACCGCTCGCAGCGGCGGCACACGACCCAGAGCCTTCCCTTGGCAGCGTCAAACGCCACACGCTCCCCGATCGGGAAAACCTCGATAATGTCATTTGTTCCCAGACCGTTCGTGCAAAAGAGACAGGTGGCGTACATCATGCTATGATACTGACGCTGCACGGGGCGGTCACCCCCCCCTCCCGCCGCCACCCGGCGTCATCGGCCAGTCTCAGGAGCATTGACGGTGCCACACAGGAGAATTTCGACCAGCGCCAGTCCGGTTGTACCATGCGCGCCGTAATCATCCCGGAGTGGGGTGGGCCAGAGGTCCTCGAGACGATCGACACTGAGGTCCCCGCGATGGGGGCCGACCAGATACGCGTCCGGATCCGGGCATTCGGCATAAACCGGGCGGAAGTGCTGCATCGGCGGGGATTGTATCCAACCCCAGGTCACGACTTTAAGCGCCGCCGTCGTATCGACGCCGAGAAGGATATCCCGGGATTGGAATTCGCCGGTGAGATCGACGCGGTCGGCGACGAAGTCGAAGGATTGACCGTGGGGGATCGGGTGATGGGAGTCGTGGCGGGTGGGTCCTATGCGGAGTACTTAGTGACCGCGGCAACGCATGCGATACCGATTCCTGAAGACTTGCCGTTCGTTCAGGCGGCGACAATTCCGGAGGTATTCATCACGGCGTACGATGCCTTGGAGCGGCTCCACGTCACCGGAGGCGAATGGGTGTTGGTACATGCCATTGGGAGTGGGGTTGGGACGGCCGCGGTGCAACTCGTTGTGGCGCGGGGAGCTAGATGCCTAGGAACGAGCCGGACGCCCTCAAAGCTCGAACGAGCCGCCGCTCTCGGCATGGAAGCGGGGATTGATACTACCGCCGACGAGTTGGCTCCCGCGGTGCATCGAATAACGGAGCACGGCGCTAACGCTGCGATAGACCTGGTGGGCGGGCCGATGTTTGCCTCGACTCTCGAGGCGATGGCCTCCAGAGGTCGCGTGATAGTGGTGGGGCTCACGGCGGGTCGCCGAGCCGACGTCGACCTCGGCGTGGTGCTACAAAAGAGACTTCGCATCGAGGGCACGGTTCTCCGATCGCGTTCGCAAGCTGAGAAAACGGACCTGACACGGTCGTTCCGAGAGGCGGTGCTTCCGTTGTTCTTGGAAAAACGGCTTCGGGTCGTGCTGGACCGCGTGTTCGCGTTCGACGAGATCCGAGACGCCCACGCGTACATGGAGTCCAATGCCAGTTTTGGAAAAATCGTCGTCGAATTCCGGTGACGTGACGTGGCCTCGATAGTCGTAGCGAGTTGCCTTTCGCCTTACCCGTGTCCTTCCTCAACCTATCCCGTCTCCAGTCCAACACACCGCGGTCATAGGAGGGCAGTACGCTTCGCATCATGATCGCGGCGACACTCAAGTACCTGCGGAACCTGCACGACCGTCTGCGGCAAACCGAACAGATCTACATGGTGCTCGTATCGGTGGCGATTGGGCTCCTCGGTGGGTTGTGCGCGGTGGGGTTTCGGCTGCTTATCCGCTTTCTGAACCAGGTCGCGTGGCGCCAGGGCCAGCCCACGCTGGAATACATCTCTGCACTGCCGGCGTGGTGGAAAGTCTTGGTGCCCGCCACGGGCGGCCTGATCGTTGGTTTCATCACGTATCGGTATGCGCGCGAAGCCAGAGGGCACGGCGTTCCGGAAGTCATGGAAGCCGTGGCGCTGAGGGGTGGGCGCATCAGGCCGCGGGTAGTGTTTGCCAAGATGTTGGCTTCGGGAATTTGCATTGCCTCCGGCGGATCGGTTGGTCGCGAGGGGCCGATCGTCCAAATAGGATCGGCTTTGGGTTCCACGATCGGCCAGTGGCTCAAGATCGATGGGCCGCGCCTGAGGACACTTGTCGGCTGTGGAGCGGCCGCCGGGATCGCGGCGACCTTCAATGCTCCGATCGCCGGGGCATTGTTTGCCGTGGAGATCATCTTGGGCGACTTCGGCGTTGCCCAATTCTCTCCCATCGTGATCTCGTCAGTCGCCGCGACGGTGGTGAGCCAGCACTTCCTTGGCGACTTCCCCGCGTTTCAGGTACCCGGCTACGCTCTGGTCCACCCCAGCGAACTGTTTGCATATGCGACCTTGGGCATCCTCGCGGGACTCGTAGCCTTGGGCTTCGTACGAACGCTATACGGATTCGAAGATCTGTTCGACAAAATCCGTTTGTCGGTGCCCGTCAAAGCGATGCTTGGCGGCGCGCTCATCGGGGTAATTGGTATCTGGACGCCACATATCTACGGAGTCGGCTACGAAGCGATCAACGAAGCTTTGAACGGAACGATGCTGTGGAGCTTCATGTTGGTGCTCGTCGTGGTCAAGATCATTGCAGTGTCGATTACGATCGGCTCGGGAGGCTCCGGCGGGATCTTTGCGCCCTCTCTGTTCATCGGCGCGATGTTGGGAGGTGGCGTAGGTACGGTGGTGCACTCCATCTGGCCGCTGAGCACTGCTAGCCCCGGGGCCTACGCCCTCGTGGGAATGGGTGCGGTGGTCGCCGCAGCTACCCACGCGCCGATCACGGCGATTCTGATCATCTTCGAGCTGACGAACGACTACAAGATCATCTTGCCACTGATGATCAGCTGCATCATCGCGACCCTGTTGGCCACTCGGCTGAACAATGCGTCGATCTACACGCTGAAGCTCTTGCGCCGCGGTATCGACATCCACAAGGGTAAAGACGTCAATGTGCTTCAATCCGTCGTAGCACGAGAGCAGATGCGCTCGGACGCGGTAACCGCATCTCCGGGGGATAGCCTGCTATCATTGATTTCCAAGTTTATCGATCATCCGGGAAGCACGCTGTTCGTCGTCGATGAGACAAGGAAGCTGCTGGGAATCATCACGACGGACGAGATTCGTCCGGTCATGGGAGACGCTTCGTCCCTGGCATCGCTGGTGATCGCACAGGACGTCATGATCGAGGGGGAATTCCCGACGGTATCACCTGACGACTCACTGGCCGACGTCATGAAGTTGCTCGGGGCGTACCGTGGTGAGGTTCCCGTAGTCGAAAACGGGAGATTGGCCGGCGTGATTTGGCCGGGCGACGTTATCCAGCGCTACAACACCGAGATCTTCAAGCGCGAGATGGCGCAGAGCATGGCCAGTGCGTTGGATCGCAAGGACGGAGTTACGTCGGTTCCCGCCGTCAAAGACCACGTGATAGCCGAGATCCCGGTGCCTGAGAATTTCGTCCGGAGAACGATTCGGGAACTCAACGTGCGGCAGGCGTTCGGGGTGAGCATTCTGATGATCAAGCAATCCAGTAGTGATGGTGGGGAGCAGCTCGACGCTGCGCCAGGGGCGGATTACGTGTTTCAGCCAGAGGATGTGATGCTGGTCATGGGGCCACCGGAGAAACTTCGCCATTTGAAGACGGGGACGCCTCGACCGGGGAGGTGAGTCCGGCAGCTGCCACATTGACCTTCAGCTCCGCGGTTTTGGGTCCCGCCGTTTTCAGGAGACCGCGGATAAAAAAACTGTTTGTTGGGGTGTGGGGGTGGGATCCGCTGTTTTCCATCTAATCAGCGTCATCCGCGGTTCCTCGACTGTTGTTCGGACTTCGAACGCCGGACGCTGAAAGCTGACCCCTGACAGACTGGCTCACCTTCAGCTCTGGGGCCAAGCCCGTCGCGTCAGACCCGCCGTCCCCCACGGGCTAGCCGTAGACGGCGTCGAAGCGCTCCCGCTGCTCCGCGCTGCCCAGGACGACGAGCGCAGAGCCCTCGGTCAGCCGCTGGTTTGGTGGCAGATTCGTGACGATCTGCCCGTCCTTCTGGAGAGCGATCACGTTCAGGCCGGTGCGCGCGCCGATCTCTGCCTCGGCGAGCATCTTGTCCGCGAGCGCCGGCGGGAGCGGCACGTAGAAGAGGTCCACGCCCTCACCCAGCATTATGAGCTCGCGCCCCTGCACGATCGAGAACACCGTCTGCACCCCCAAGGACGCGTAGCTCAAGACGAAGTCGGCGCCGGCGCGCTGGATGGCCTCGACGTTTCGCTCGTGCGTGACCCGGGTGAGGATACGCGCGTTGGGATTGAGCCGCCGGCAGTACACGGTCAGGTAGACGTTCATCGCATCGTCGTGCGTCGTGAGCAGGACGCACGGTGTCTCAGCGATCCCCGCTGCGTCGAGTACGCGCCGGTCGGCGGCGTCGCCCAGAAACAACCGGTCGGGAATGCTCGCGATTTGCGGCTCCAGTTCCGGATTGCGTTCCACTATATGCACGGGGATCTCCCGCCGCTTGAGGGCCGCAGCGGCTGCCCGCCCCACCTTGCCGCCGCCGACGATGAGCACCGGATTCGGATTGGCGTCGTATATCACGAGCACTTCGTCCAGCTCCGCGATCTGCTCGGGCGTGCCGATCGCGACCGGCACGCTGAGCGGGGACAGTTCGAGGTCGGGTCGGGCGGGGTGGAACCGCCCACGCTCCCACACGCCGACGATCGTGGCCCCGGACAACTCGCGCAACCGTGTGTCGCGGATGGTCAGGCCCTGGAACGGCGTGTTGTGCACCGGGAACTCGGCGAGCAGCAGGTCATGGAACTTGCCGATCACGTTGGCGTGCGACGTCCCCGCGCTCACCCGGTTGGCGAGGTGCTCGCCGAGTTGGTGCGTGAGGGGCAGCACGTGCGTGGCGCCGCTGAGCTCCAGCACGTCGATCGAGTCTTCCACTTCGGCCAGCGCGACGATCGGCACCGATTCGGACAACTCCCGCACGGTGAGGACGATGTTGGAGTTGACAATGTCCGATGCGTTGGCCAGGACGAGGCGAGCCCGCGCGGCGCCGGCGGCTCGGTAGGTCTCGACGGCGTCGATATCGCCGGTGAGGACCGGCAGGCCGGCATCCTGCATGCGCATCGCGCGGTCGGCGTCGGGCTCGATTACGTAAGCCGGCACGCCCGCCAGCTCGAGCCGTCGGATGAGCCCGAGCGCGATCGGATCGTTGGCGCAGATCAGCACGTGACCCTCGACCTCGGGCGGGACAGACTGGAGCGCGCGGATGCGGCCGCGGCTCCGCTGCTCGAGCCACGGGGCATACACAACCCGGATAAAGAGGAAGGGGAGGATGATGAGGAGGAGCACCATCCCGGTCAGTAGCACGGCTGTGGTGAATGCGCGGCCCAGGTCGCTCTCGAAGGTGATGTCACCGAAGCCGAGAGTGCTCATGACGGTGAGCGCCCAGTAGATCCCCGTGAACCACGAGTGGTCCTGGCCTTCCCACACCATGATCACGTGGAACAGCCAGCCGGAGAGCAGGACGACCGTCACGAGGAGGACGACGTATTTCACGAACGGCGCGAGCTGCCGGCGCAGCTGGGTGTCCCTCGCCAGTAGCGCGGCCATTTGGGAGCCGACGGTCTTCATGCAGATATGTTAATACGTCCGGACACCGTGCGTCGTGACCGCCGGGCTGATCGGCCGGTAGCGGCGCACCAGAGGCGATGATTGGCGGCGCCAACAGGACAAATCTTTATGGGGCCCCGCCTGCCGAGACGGCGTGGGGTTGGTCCGTGACTTGAATGGCCACGGAATCAAGACCCCCTCACCCTTCTGTGATATCGTGTGAATCTGCAACGGCACCACGTTGAAGCCGCTCCGTTGGCGAACGCCACAAGCTCAAATGATCCGCGGCAATCTGCTTTTTCAGCGCCATCCGCGTTGCTTCTCCTGACCGGCAGCCCAGTGTAGGGTGCGGCGTTCCGTCAAGCGGAGACGGACTCCGCTCTTTGGTACACACAACAAAAGAGAACTCAAAGAGAGGCAAGTGTTTCCTGGAAGAGCTTTTCTCACGGCTGCTTGTAGATCACCCCGCCCTTCATGACCAGTCGCACGTCGCGCAGCGCCGAGATATCGGTAGTGGGATCTCCCGATACTGCGATGAGGTCGGCCAACATGCCGGGCCGCACGGTCCCGACGCGGTCGTCTAGGCTGAAGATACGCGCGTTGCCGGATGTCGCCGCTCGAGCCGCCGCGAGCGGCGTCATGCCGTACTCCACCATCAACTCCAGCTCCCGGACGTTGTCTCCGTGGGGGTAGACTCCGACGTCGCCTCCGAAACAAATGGTGACGCCCGCATCCAGCGCCGCCCGAAAACTTGCCCGCTTCCGCGCGATCCTGGCCGGCTCCGGATCCACCCCCTTGCGCCAGCCACCGTATTGCAGAATGGCGTCACCGGCGGCGAGAGTGGGGCAGAGTGCCACGCCGCGCGCGGCCATGAGCGCAAACACGTCGGCATCTCCACCGTCCCCGTGCTCGATCGTCTTGACGCCGGCCATCACGGCCCGGCGCATGCCGGTGGCGGTGGAGGCGTGAGCGACAACCTGTCGGCCCGAGCTCTGAGCCACTGCCACGACGAGTGTCAGCTCAGCCTCGGTGAACGTCGGTTGCGCGGTTCCCCCTACACCCCATCGATAGTCCGCGTAGATCTTTATCCAATCCGCGCCACGCCCGATCTGGTCTCGAGTAACTCGCATGAGGTCGTCGCGTCCGTCCGCGGGCTGCGCTCCTTTGGGCAGCGTGAGCTCTGGTGCGCCTTTGGGGCCGTAACTGCCCGTGGCCACGATTGCGCGAGTCGTGACCAGCAGCCTGGGCCCCGGGATGATTCCCAGATCGATTGCTTCTTTGAGCCCCACGTCGGCGTACCCGGCCCCCTCGGTACCGAGGTCGCGGGCGGTGGTTACTCCTGCCATGAGCGTGTTGCGGGCGTGGACCGTCGCCCGAGCCATTCGTTGCCCGAGCGACTCGTTCAATACTTGATCGACCCACGGAGTTTCGTTGTAAGGATGAAGCAATAGGTGGGAATGCCCTTCGATCAGTCCGGGCATGAGTGTGAGCCCGGGTAGGTCGATGACACGGGCCCCGGCGGGACGACCGATCCGATCCGCCGGCCCGACGTCCGCGATCGTATCCCCGCTGACCAGAACGGCCCACCCCGCTCGTGGCGCTTCGATGCCGTCGAACACGAATCCCGGACGGAGCACGACGACGGGCTGAGCCTGAGCCGCTTGCGAAAGCGCAAACACCGAGGCGATCACCGCCAACGCGATCCGCTTTGAACTTCGCTGCATGTTGTTGGCTCTGCGTAGAAGGCGCTTGAATCTGGCCTTCAAAGCGCCGGACGGCCAGGAAGGTGTGCGAGGAGGGGTAGCTGTGTGTCAGGCGTCGGCTTTCAGCTTTCAGCGTCCGGTGCTCGATGTCCGAACAGCCGTTGGGGAACCGCGGTTGACGCTGAGGGGACGGACAAAAGCGGATCCCACCCCCACATCCCATCAGACAATTGTTTGACCCGCGTTCACCCGCGTATTCTTTTTCCGCGGTCTCCTGAAAACGGCGGAGCCACGGCGACCGGAGCTGAAGGTGAATATCTCAGCTTGACGAGTTTTGACACAGCCTCAGGTGTGAGTGTCCACCCCGACACCCGACACCTGAGACCTGACACCTGCTGTTTTCAGTACTTGGCTACGAACGACAGTGCGAGGGAGTTCTCGATGCGGTACTCCACGTAGTCGCCCGGGACCACCAACACCTCTTGGGCGTAGTTGACAGCACGGCTTCCGATCGGAACGGCGACCATGCGGATGACGTCGCTCGGACCAATCCAGCCCTTGCGAAGCGTGAACTCTTCCGAACCGAAGCTGCCGACGGTCCCCAGCCGATGGGCAAAGCCCCCGACGATGGCATAGATGCGCATGTCGAGCCAGTTCCGGTTTTCCACCTTCACGGTCACGACATCGGCTTGTACAGTATCTGCCGCCACGCTGACTTCGGTGCCGGCGGCGGCGGGTTGCGCCACCGCTAGGGCCAGGCCCAAGCCGAACATGGGGAGCAGCAATTTCTTGATTTTCATGACTCCGTCCCTTTCACTCTATGGCCTTCAGGCCGCCCGGCCGAGTTGGCCCAATTGGGCCGAATGAGTCCGTAAGCGGCGTCTACCGTAACAAACGCACAGATGATGCCAGCTGGTTCCCTCAGGCTGTAACCAATTGAAACACAACCGCTTGCGGTAATCGGCGGCCGTCGCTGCTCCTCCGGACTGTCCACCATAGAGGACAACTTTGGCACTCTAGTCGAGTTCCCGGGCCGTCTCGGCGCTCAGGGACGGACCGGCGCCGGATCGAGTCAGTGACTACTGCGTGTGAAGGTCATGCGGTTTCCACTCGGAAAGAAAACGGTCAGCTGATCGCCGGAGATCTGGATTGTGCTTGGCTCCGTGACGGCTTCCGACGCGTCACGGGCGATCATCTGTAACGGAGCCGCTGCGAGTCCCGGCATCTCTTCTCCGATGGAGAAGTTGAAGAGGTGTGAGAACAGCAAGTCGTTTCCATGCAGGCTGTATGTGCCGCCCTCCCCGGATCCCCGGCGCGGTTCACCTTCCTCGTCCATCACGAAGAACAACACGGTCCACTCCGTCTGCGTGAAAAAGATTCTTCCGGTGACTCGGTGCGTCGGGCCGTCTTGCAATACATAGTTTTCGGCCGCCCAAGCCCCCTGCAGCATCCCGTCGTTGTCCTGCGCTCGTGCTGGTGCAGCTCGGCAGAGCGCGAGTGCGGCAAGCGTGATCGCCGTGAGATGGCGTGTCGTCATACGATCCTCGCGGTTGACGAATACTCGAGGGTGCGATGTTGTGGTGACGACGCGTCAATCGCAAGGGCGTGGGTAGGGTCACCGACGAGGTGGCGCGAGGTAGCTGAGCCCGAGATGGGGCCTGGGTGTTGTGATCGCTGCTAGTGGCGTCGATCCGGTCCTTCGTAATGGATGCGTTGTGCCGGACCCATCGTGCCCCGCCCGGCCGCTGTTTCCAAGACATCGCGGTTGAGCAGAGTGATTCTCGACCGGATGACCTCGATCAGCCCTTGATCCATCAAGATCCGCATCGTACGGGACACGGTTTCACGACTCGAGCCGATCATCTGCGCAATGAGATGATGCGTGATGCGTTTCGTGATATGCTCGCCATCGCCTTCGTCTGCCATCTCCAACAGCAATCGTGCCACTCGGCCCGGAACGTCGAGCAGGACGAGTCCCCCAATCTTGTCATCCGCCTGGCGGAGCCTCTTGCACATGGCCCGGAGAAGTCCGATCGCGATGCCCGGCATGGCCGCAAGGCACTGATGGAAGTCCTCACGTCGCAGCACCAGCAGTTGCGAATCTTCCATGGCAATCACATGCGCCGAGCGGGGCTGGTCGTCGATCAGCGACATCTCACCGAAGAAGTCACCCTTGCCCGGAGTCGAGAGGATCACCTCGCGCCCGTCCTCGCCGATGAGGACGACTTTGACCTGACCGTTCAACACGACATATAAGGAATCGCCCGGATCCTCTTCGAACACGATCACGTTGTTCTTCGGATAGGATCGCTCGCGAGCGAACCCCTGAATGCGCTCGATGTCTGCGTCGCGCAGGTGTTCGAACAAGGGGATGCTGCGGAGCGTGTGGGTCAGTGCCATGTGATCCGTCTCTCAGGCTGGGGCAACCGCTGGACTAGGTTAGCCGTGGCCGTGCGCGCTGTCAATTCCCCCAAGTCTTTGCCACCGTTACGGTTGCAGTGCGGTGTTCGAATTCGGCGCGTGTGAGCCGTCCGGGTAGGGGAATGCTCGGTTCGGCTGACCGATTGCCGGTTTGACAGGGGAGCCCGTCCTAGGTAAACTTCGCACCCGGCAGGGTGGCATAACTCGCTTGCCCGCAAGAAGTTGCACGGTCGGGACCGGCACGTGGCTTGGTCTCTTTTTCTATTGGTAGGGGCCGCTGCCGTTGGGCGCCAAGCCGGAGCCATTCGATGAGCCAGGTTAAGCACCCAACCTTCAACTCCCGGTTTCTAGCGGTTCGCGCACTTCTGCGTCCGGTGCACTCGCGGTGAGGAGGATGATTTGAGCAGTCGAAAGCTATCCAAGGGCCCGTTGCTCGAGGCAACGGATCCCAAGTGTGAATGTGGTGCGCCGTTGGTTATGAGCAGTGATGGAAACGGCATGTTGATCGAACGGTGTCAGGACGGTTGCTTCAAGCGAGCGGTCGTCACGCGGCGGCCCGCATGTCCTGAGTGCGGGGACGGCCCGTGGAATGAGAAGACCGGTTGCGAATCCTGTGGGTTCGGCGTCAAGGAGAAGCGAGTACCCTCCGCCGTGCCTACCTGAGCTACAGCCCCTTTTCCATGATGGTTGCCAGCTTCTTGCTGAAGCCAGCCGGATCGCGCGGCTGTGATCCTTCGGCCAGCAGCGCCTGTCCGTAGAGCAGCTCGGCGAATTCCCGAATCACCGGGTCGTGTTTGTCGGCCTCGAATCGAGCCTGGAGCTTCTCGAGTATGGGGTGTGACGGGTTCACCTCGAGAATCCGCTTGACCTTGGGCACATCTTGGCCGGTCTGCTCGAGCATCTGGATGATCTGTGGCGACATGTCGTCCGTCTCCCCCACCAGGCACGCCGGCGATGAGGTGAGGCGGTTGGTGATCCGGACCTCCTTTACGTCCTCGTGCAACAGTTCCTGAATGAGTTTCGTGAAGTCCTCGAAACCCTTGGCTGTCTTCTTCAGTTCTTTCTCGGCCTTCTTGCGTTCGTCCTTGGTGCCGAGTTCGACGGCGCCGTGGCCCGCTGATTTCCATTGCTTTTCCTGAAACTCGGGTGCGTGCTGCAGCCACACCTCGTCTACGTGGTCGGTGAAGAGCAGCACCTCGTGTCCCTTCTCGCGGAACACCTCGAGATGAGGTGACTGCCGCACGGATTCGAGCGTGGGGCCCGTGAGATAGTGTATCGCGTCCTGGTCATCCGGCATGCGCGCCACGTAATCGGCCAGTGTGGTGAGGTCGTCTTCTTCACGGGTCGAATGACACAGCATCAGTTCGAGAATCGGTTCTTTTTTCTCCTCCCACGAGAGGAGACCTTCCTTCATGACCGGACCGAACTGCGCCCAGAACTCCTGGTACCGCTTCGCCTTGTTGCGCTGCAACCGACCCAGCTCGTCCATGACCTTCTTGACCAGGAATTTCTTGATCGCCCCGATCTTGCGATCCTGCTGCAGCGTCTCGCGGGAGACGTTGATCGGGAGATCTTCCGAGTCCATCACGCCCTTGATGAACCGCAGGTGTGGCGGCATCAAGTCCTTGCACTCGTCCATGATGAAGACCCGCTTGATGTACAGCTGCAGCCCCTTGTAGGACATCTCGTGGTGGTAGAGATCAAACGGGGCGCGACTCGGGATGTAGAGCAGCGCTCGCGCTTCGACCGCGCCTTCCATGGTAACCGAGATGTGGGCGAGCGGGTCCGTCCAGTCGTGAGTGATGTGCTTGTAGAATTCCTTGTACTCGTCGTCGGTGACGTCGTCCTTGGGGCGCGACCAGATCGCCTTCATGGAGTTGAGGGTCTCGTCCTTCGTCACCTTCTCGGCTTTCTTGCCCTCCTTCTCCGGTTCCTCGCGCTCCACCTTCATCTTGATGGGATAGGCCACGAAGTCCGAATAGCGCGTCACGATTTCCCGGAGCACCCATTCGGCCGCGTAATCCTGCAGCCCGTCCTCGCCGTCGTGCGGGCGTAGATGGAGCGTCACGGTCGTGCCGTTGGTTTCGCGGCTCGCTTCGTCCATCGTGAACTCGCCCTCACCGGCCGATTCCCACCTGTGGGCCGTGTCTTCTCCCGCGCGGCGCGTGACCACGGTGACCTTGTCGGCCACCATGAAGCACGAGTAGAAGCCGACTCCGAACTGCCCGATCAGTTCCAGGGGCGTCTCCGCGTCCTTGGACTGCTGCATCGCCTTGACGAAGTCCACCGTTCCCGACTTGGCGATGGTGCCGATGTCCTGGATCAGCTCGTCGCGAGTCATGCCGATGCCGTTGTCGGAGATCGACAGCGTGCGGGCGTCGGCGTCACGCTCGATGCGGATGTGCAACTCCTCGCCCGAGAGAAGATCGGGGTTGGTGAGTCCCTCGAAACGCAGCTTGTCCAAGGCATCGGACGAGTTGGAGATCAGCTCTCGGAGGAAGATGTCTTTGTTGGAATAGAGCGAGTGGATCAGCAGATCCAGCACTTGCTTGACTTCGGCTTGGAATTCGTGGCGTTCGGTGGTTGTGGGCATGGGCGGTTCTGTGAAGGCTGAGATTGTTTGAATGTCCGGCGGCGGCGTCGCTGCAGGAAAGGAAAGATAGCGAGGGCAGGGGCGAAGGAGGAGGGAGGAGGGAGGAGGGGACCGCACCCACACGTACGACAGCCGATTGGATCAGGAACTGGCCAAGTGGGTGGCCTAGAATTTGGCTAGAGCGATCAGCGTCCCGATTGTCCCAATCCACATCACGAACATCCACTTGATGATCCTGGCCTCGAAAGCGGCCATCCGCTCGGAGAGCGCAGCGAACTGGCGCTCCCACTTGGCCTCGGACTCGGCAAACCGTCGCTCCCACTTGATATCCTGCTCGGCAAAGCGCCGCTCCCACTCGGAGGTAAATTCAGCCCATCGCCGCTCCCACTTGGAACTGAATTCGGCGAAGCGTCGTTCCCATCTGGCGTCGGCCTCTGCCAGCCGCTGCTGCAGGGTGGCATCGAAGCGAACAAAATTCAGCTCGTTCATGTCCCGCAGGTCCGCCCGGTAGGTCGCATCCATGTGATTGAACCAGTCCACCAACTCGTTGACGACGTCCTCGCCGAAAGTGTCGTAGAATTTTCGAGACAGTTTTGGAGTTGCCGGCATTCGAAGCTCCGTCGAGCGACCAATGTCAACCTAAACGTACGCTCGGCTCGGCCGTTAGGCAAAGTTTTGCGTCGATGATCGTTTTGTTGCGTACGGCTGCGTCGAATCCCCTCGCAAGTGGTGGCGGACCTCTGTCCCGAACCCATCACTGTTGAATCGTCACGAACCACCTCCGTGTCGCGGGTGTTTTACGTGACGTCTCAGGCGATGCGGTCCCC
>JADFPO010000026.1 GCA_022562295.1 Gemmatimonadota bacterium | reverse complement strand
GTTGCAGCGCTCGGTTCGTTTACGACGGCTCAAGCCGCCGCTCGGCCGTCTGTCGGTGAACCGACGAAGGAGGCGTCGCCTCGGCGACAGTCAGTTTCGCCGAGCCGCGAGTTCACTCGTGGTAAACGACCCGGGCCGGGCTGCATCAGATATGGAGTTTTGACACTGTCTCAGCTATCAGCTGGACAGCTACTAGCTCGTTGGGAAGGATTACATGGTGGACGCTGAATGATTCGATTTACGACGGCCGGTGAATCTCATGGCAAAGGACTCGTTGCAATCCTCGAGGGGATTCCGGCCGGCCTTCCCCTCGTCGCGGATGATGTGAACCGAGACCTCCGCCGCCGGATGCAGGGCTACGGCCGCGGCGCCCGCATGAAGATCGAGGCGGACGCGGTCGAATTCTTGAGCGGCGTGCGCGCCGGCGAGACGTTGGGCTCGCCGATCGCGCTGGTGATCGCCAATCGGGATTGGGACAACTGGAGCGATGTCATGGCGCCGGAACCGGATGCCGACCCTGACGCGCCGCGGCGCCGCCGGCTCACGCGTCCACGCCCCGGACACGCGGACATGGTGGGCGTGTTGAAGTACGACCGCACCGACGCGCGCGACATCCTGGAACGCGCCAGTGCCCGCGAAACGGCGGCTCGGGTGGCGTGTGGCGCCGTGTGCCGCACGCTGCTCGGCCACTTCGATGTGGAGATAGGCAGCCACGTCGTCGAGTTGGGTCCGGTCAAAGCGGACCTGCCCGATCCCTTGCCGGTTCCGCTCAACGCAGCGGCGGACCAATCGCCCACGAGATGTTTGGATGCCAAAGCCACCGAGGCCATGGTGCGGGAAATCGACGCCGCCAAGAAAGCGGGTGATACGCTGGGTGGCATCGTCGAAATCGTGGCCCGGGGTGTGGTTGTCGGGTTGGGGTCCCACGTGTCGTGGGATCGCAAACTGGACGGCCGACTGGCCGGCGCCCTGATGTCGATTCCGGCGGCAAAGGGGGTTGAAATCGGACTCGGCTTCGACGGCGCTCGGCTGCCGGGCTCGCAGGCACATGATGAGATCGCGTGGGGTGGCCCGCCGACGGCCGGTGGCATCCAGCGGGCGACCAATCGCGCAGGCGGCTTGGAAGGGGGCATCACCACCGGGCAACCGCTGGTGCTTCGCGTAGCGAAGAAGCCGATATCGACGCTCATGCGCCCGCTGGACACCGTCAATATCGACACCGGGGAGCCGGCCAAGGCCCAATCCGAACGCTCCGACGTAACGGCGGTGCCGGCGTTAGGCGTCATAGCCGAGGCCATGGTGTCGATCGTGCTCGCGGATGCGATGCTGGAGAAGTTCGGGGGTGACACGCTCGGCGATCTGCGGCAAGCCTACGAGTCGTACGTGACTCGCATCAACCGGCGCCGGAGTGGGGAGCCGACCGACGGCGGAGGGGGGGGGGGGGGTCGGTGACGGCTCGCCACCTCATCCTCGTCGGGCTGCCCGGCGCCGGCAAGACGACCGTGGGACGTCTCGTGGCTGAGACCCTCGACATGGCCTTCGTGGATGTGGACGACCTTATAGAGGAAAGCACCGGCTCTTCCGTTGGAGAGATCTTCGCCGATCGTGGAGAGGCCGCGTTTCGACGCTTGGAGCGCCAGTCAGTTGCCGAGTTGATGCGACGAGAGCACGGCACCGTGATCGCCCCCGGAGGTGGCTGGGCCGCGGAGCCCCACAGCCTCGATTCCGTGGAAGGACGAGCGCTAACCGTCTATCTGGAAACGGCACCCGAGGTAGCGGCGGCCCGCACCGGGGGGCCGGGGGGAGGAGAGGCGGGAGGGGTGGGGTCTAGGCCGTTGCTGGATTCGAGTCCGCCCACTGCGGATCGTGAGACTCGAATGCGGGAACTCTACGAGCGGCGGCGGCGCTTCTACGCGGGTTGTGAGCTGGTGATGCGGACTGACGATGTCACCGCAGCCGATGTGGCCAGGAAAGTGGCCGAGCTTGCGCGAAATCGACTTGGGTGATAATAATGCGCCTCCTGGCGGCGGAGGGCTGAGCCAAATGTGATGTGTGTAAGTTGTTGATATACAATGGCTTACAAGAGCGGCCTGGGCGGGGATGTCTTCCGACCTGGGCCGTAAGGCCTTTGGTTGTTGCGATCGCATCGGAATGCGGAGTGCTTGGTTGAGATGAGGTTGAACACCCCGTCCGATATCGGGGGTGGGGTTTAGGCGGCACGGGTTGGAGTATGGAGCATAGGGACTAAATGGCGAAGCAGAAAAAGAAGCTGGTGGTGGTTGAGTCGCCGGCAAAAGCGAGAACGATAGGCAAGTATCTCGGGGCGGGTTACACGGTGAAGGCCACCGTGGGCCACCTGAGAGATTTGCCCCAGCGGGAGCTTGGTGTCGACGTCGACAACGGGTTCGCGCCGAAGTACGTCACCATCCGTGGCAAGGGGAAGACGTTGGCGGAGCTGAAGAAGTTCGCCAAGCGTGCGGGCGAGGTGTTCCTGGCCACCGACCCGGATCGTGAGGGCGAGGCGATAGCCTGGCACGTGGCCGACCAGATCGGGGAGGTGGCAACGGTGCGTCGGGTACTGTTCCACGAGATCACGAAGGACGCGGTAACCGCCGCGATGCAGAATCCGCTGCCGATCGACAGCCGCAAGGTTGACGCCCAGCAGGCTCGTCGGATTCTGGATCGATTGGTGGGTTACAAGGTGAGCCCGCTGCTCTGGAAGTCGGTCAAGACCGGCTTGTCGGCCGGCCGTGTGCAGACCGTCGCTCTCCGATTGCTCGTCGAGCGCGAAGAAGAGATCGAAAAGTTCACAGCGGAAGAGTATTGGTCGATCGAAGCGGAACTGGAGGCAAAGGAAAAACAGTTTGTCGCCAAGCTGAACAAGATCGAAGGGAAGAAGCCTCATCTGCGCTCGCAGGACGAGGCGACCGTGATCGTCAATGCCACCCGCGACGAGCCGTTCGTAGTGTCGAAGGTTACGCGCCGCGAACGCCGCCGCAGACCCGCGGCGCCGTTCACGACGAGCACGTTGCAACAGGAGGCCGCAAAGCGGCTCGGCTTTTCCGCGCAACGCACGATGCGGACCGCGCAACAGCTGTATGAGGGTGTAGAGGTAGATCAAGAAGGTGCGGTCGGCCTCATCACCTACATGCGAACCGATTCAACGCGAGTATCTACCACCGCCATCGAGTCCGTACGCGAGTATATCAAGGCCGAGTACGGTGACGACTACTTGCCTGCGAAGCACAATACCTACAAGACAAAAGCTGCGAGGGCCCAGGAAGCACATGAGGCTGTTCGTCCGACCGAGGTCCATCGAACGCCGGAGTCAATCAAGAAGGCTCTGAGGCCCGATCAACTAAAACTGTACCGGCTCATCTGGCAGCGATTCGTGGCATCGCAAATCAAGCCATTGGTGTACGATACAACGACCATCGACTTCGAGGTCGGGAAGTATCTGTTCAGAGCCACCGGTTCGGTCACCAAGTTCGACGGTTTCCAAGTGCTCTACCGCGAGACGAAGGAGGAAGAGGAGGGGCAGGATCCGGAGGAACTCGCACCGGTGCCGCTGCTTCATGAGAAGGAGCGAGCGGACGTGCGGCGCATCGTGCCCCATCAGCATTTTACCGAGCCGCCGCCGCGGTTCAGCGAGGCGAGTTTGGTCAAGGAATTGGAGCAGTTGGGCATCGGCCGGCCAAGCACCTATAGCACCATTATCTCCACTTTGCGGAACCGTGACTACGTTGAAATAAAGGCGCGCCGCTTCACCCCGACTGCCTTGGGGCGTACGGTAGCAAAGGTCATGGTGAACAGGTTCCCCGACATCTTCAATGTCGAGTTCACGGCCATGATGGAGGAGGAACTCGATAAGATTGAGGAGGGCAAGCTCGCCTGGCAGACGGTGCTGGACGACTTCTATTCACCCTTCGCGAGTGCGCTCGAAAAAGTCGACATGGAGCAGATGATTCGGGAAGCGCATGACCTGGAGGGGCTCGAAGACGAGCGGTGTGAGAAGTGTGGCAGCAAACTCACTGTGAAGAGCGGACGATTCGGACCCTTCATCGCGTGCACGAAGTACCCCGAATGCAAGTTCACGCGTCCGATCACGATGGATCGGCCGCCCGATCGGGAGACCGACGAGAAGTGCGCCGAATGTCAGTCGCCGATGATCATCAAGACCGGCAGGTACGGCGAGTTCCTGGCATGCACGAAGTACCCCGAGTGTAAACACACGCGGCCCGTGCCGCTCGGCGTCAAATGTCCGACCTGCGAGGTCGGCGACCTCACGCAACGCCGCACCAGGCGGGGCCGGATTTTTTACGGATGCGCCACGTATCCCGATTGCGAGTATTCGACTTGGTATGAACCGGTTGCGGAGGTTTGTCCGAGCTGTAACAAGACCGGCGCG
Source organism: Gemmatimonadota bacterium (assembly GCA_022562295.1). Classification (GTDB taxonomy): domain Bacteria; phylum Gemmatimonadota; class Gemmatimonadetes; order Gemmatimonadales; family GWC2-71-9; genus B3T1B10. The sequence goes on along the minus strand of JADFPO010000026.1, from coordinate 33,920 downwards.
GAGAAGCGAGTCAGTAAGCAGCGTGGGGACTTCCTCCGCTGCATGCATTGCGAACATGAATTTTCCGTGGATGAGCCGGCCGCCGCAGCTGTGGAGTCGTGAACGCGACAGTCGTCGGTGGCGGGCTCGCCGGGTGCGAGGCCGCCTGGGCTCTCGCAGAGCGCGGTGTTACCGTCCGGCTGCACGAGCTACGCCCTTCAGGCACGACGCCCGCCCACCAGACGGACGGTCTCGCTGAACTCGTCTGCACCAACTCCTTCAAATCACTCGATACGGCGAACGCCCATGGGTTGCTGAAAGCCGAGCTGCGGTTGATGGGCAGTTTGTTGATGGAGGTGGCTACCGAGACACGTGTGCCCGCCGGCACGGCGCTCGCCGTGGATCGGGCGCTGTTCAGCGAAGGAGTTACCAACCGCGTCAGCGCGCATCCTCGGATCGAAGTCGTGCGGCAAGAGGTTACCGACCTGCCCTCTCCAGGAATCGTCGCCACCGGCCCGCTCACATCCGATCGACTGGCCGAAACCATCCGACAGCGGCTCGGTGTCGACAACCTCGCATTCTTCGATGCCATCGCCCCGATCGTGTCCTACGACTCGCTCGACCACGACGTCATGTACCGGGCGTCCCGGTACGGCAAGGGTGAGGGAGACGATTATCTCAACGCACCCTTCGACAGAGAGAGCTATTACGGGTTCGTGGAGGCCCTGAAGAACGCCGAACAGTACCACGGCCACGATTTCGATGCGGTCCCCTACTTCGAGGGCTGTCTTCCGGTCGAGGAAATGGCCAGCCGCGGAGCGGACACGCTTCGCTTCGGCCCGATGAAGCCGGTGGGGTTGCCCGATCCGCGTACCGGCACGGAGCCGTTCGCTGTGGTTCAACTGCGCTCAGAGGACCGCGCCGGCCGGATGTGGAACCTGGTGGGGTTTCAAACCCGTATGCGCACTGGCGCCCAACGAGAACTGTTGCAGCTCATTCCCGGCCTTGCGAAGGCGGAGGTCCTGCGGTGGGGAAGCATCCATCGCAACACGTATCTGAACAGTCCGGCGGTGCTGTCCGCACACTCGGCTGCGCTCGACGACCCGCTGCTATTGTTTGCGGGGCAACTCGTCGGGGTCGAGGGTTATACCGAGTCGATCGCGAGCGGCCTGATGTGTGGTATCAACCTCGCTCGCATGCTGGTTGGTGAAGAGCCGGTGCTGCCGCCGGAGGAAACGATGCTGGGTAGTCTTCTCCGGTACGTGAGCGGAGCGGATCCGAAGCGATTCCAGCCGATGAATGCCAACTTCGGCCTCGTGCCGCCGCTGGTGCAGCCCGTGCGGGACAAGCGGGTGAAGCGCGAGGCTATAGCGTCCCGTGCACTCGAGGCGATGGCCTTGTTTTTGGAGAACCTGAGCGGCGTGCCAACGTGAAGCGGCCCGCGTCGGAGGCGGGGGCGGGGGCGGGGGCGCGGGCGGGGCCGGGGGCAACGAGCCGGGCGCGCCGCCCCAGCCATGAGTGTGAGAGCTTCCTTGCCTTCCTTGCCGACGAGCGTAACGATTCCCCCCACACGGTTGCAGCCTACGCGCGCGACCTCGACGCGTTTCGGGCGTTCTGCGACGACTATTTCGGTGGAACCGACTGGACGTGGGAATCGGTGGACCGCCTCACTGTCAGGAGCTTTATGGGACATCTCGGGCGCCGTGGCCTCGCGAAGCGATCGGTGTCGCGCGCCGTGTCGGCGTTACGTACGTATTACCGGTTTCTCAACGAGCGGTTCGACGTCGTGGGGAACCCCGCTGCGGCGGTACGATCGCCCAAGCTTGAAAAGCGGCTTCCCGCCGTATTGGACCGCAGGCAAATTGAGGATCTCTTCAAGTTCGCGGAGACTCTAGCGGCGAACGACGATTTCAGCGGCGTACGGGACCTCACGATCCTCGAGTTCTTCTATTCGACGGGCATGCGGTTGTCGGAGCTGGCAGGGCTCAACGTTCCGGATATCGACATCGTGTCAGAGGTCGTGAAAGTGCGTGGAAAGGGACGCAAGGAGCGTTTGCTTCCGGTGGGGAGCTATGCGCTGGCGGCGCTACGACGGTATTATCCACTACGGGAGGAGCGCTTGTCGCGCCGCATGCATGGGGGTCGCGGCGAGCAGGCAGTGTTTTTGTCTGTACGCGGCACCCGCCTGTCGTCGCGCGGCGTGCAATATCTGGTTCGCAGATTTCTCAAGGGGTTGGAGGCCGGGCGCGGACTCAAGGTCCATTCGCTGCGGCACAGCTTCGCGACCCATTTGCTCGATGCGGGCGCGGATCTGAGGGCAGTTCAGGAACTGCTGGGTCATGCCTCACTCAGCACGACCCAGGTGTACACACACACGAGCGTCGAACGCCTGAAGAAGGTGTACAACCAGGCGCATCCGAGGGCGTAACCGCATGAATCCCAAAAAAGTCCGCGCCACCACCATTCTCTGTGTCCGTCGCGACGGAAAGACTTCGATGGGCGGCGATGGGCAGGTTACGGTCGGCGACACGATAGTGAAGGGGCAGGCGACCAAGGTCCGATCGGTAGGAGATGGAAGGGTGCTCGCTGGATTCGCGGGGGCCGCCGCCGACGCGTTTACCCTATTCGAGCGGTTCGAGGAAAAGCTCAAACGCTATCCGGGGAATCTCGCGCGTGCCGCCGTCGAGTTGGCCAAGGATTGGCGCAGCGATCGAGTGTTGCGCCGGCTCGAGGCGCTCCTCGCGGTCGCCGACAAGGAGCACAGTTTCATGGTGAGCGGAGGGGGCGAGCTCATCGAGACCGACGACGGGCTGCTCGCCATCGGAGCCGGCGGCAACTATGCCATCGCCGCGGCCAGAGCCCTCCTGCGGCATTCGGACTTCTCGGCGCGGGAGATCGTCGAGAGGAGTCTGGAGATCGCAGGGGAGATCTGCGTTTATACCAATAGCAACGTCACGATCCTCGATCTATGATCCCGCGGCGTGAACGGGGAGCGATGTTCCCGCGGCAGTGTGGAGCTGTCACGATCTGATGACCGATTCCAACGAGCAGTCCCAAGCACTCGAAAAGCCCGCCGACCAGGCGTCGTCCGAGCCGCAGCAACCTTGGCTCGAGGAGTTGTCCCCACGGCAGATCGTGGCCGAACTCGACCGTTACATCGTGGCGCAGGACGATGCGAAAAAAGCAGTGGCCATCGCCATTCGCAACCGCTGGCGTCGGTCGCAGGCACCGGAGGAGATCCGCGACGAGATCCTGCCCAACAACATCATTCTGATCGGCCCCACCGGCGTCGGAAAGACGGAAATCGCGCGCCGGCTTGCGAAGCTTTCCGGTGCTCCATTCATCAAGGTCGAGGCCTCGAAGTTCACCGAAGTAGGCTATGTGGGACGGGACGTGGAGTCGATGATTCGCGACCTGGTGGATGCCGCGATCAACATGGTACGGGGCGAGCGGGAAGATGAAGTCTTTGCCACGGCCGAGGAAAGAGTCGAGGAGCGTCTGCTCGATTTGCTCCTTCCGCCTCTGCCTTCACCTCCTCCGGCCTCGGGAGATGGAGAGGTTTCGGCGCCGAGCAAGGCCGACACGGAAGTCCGGCCCCTATTCGTGGTGTCGTCGAGAGGGGAGGTCGAGTCCAAGATGGCGGAGCCCGAAGCAGACAGGGAAACGGGAGACGCCGAGCGGCACCTCCGCACCCGCGAGAAGCTTCGCAAGCTGCTCCGTGACAACAAACTGGAGGAGCGGGAGATCGAGGTCGAGGTCGCCCAACAGGGCCTACCGATTTTCGATCTGATGCAGTCCCCCCAAGGATTGGAGGGGACCGATATCAATCTTGGCGAAATACTGCAGGAAATGTTGCCGAAGAAGAAAAAGAAGCGGTTGGTGCGGGTGGCCGAAGCCCGCCGCATCCTCCTGGACGAGGAACTCAAGAAGCTCGTGGACATGGAGGATGTGATCAACGAGGCCCTCGATCGCGTCGAAAACCACGGGATAATATTCATCGATGAGTTGGACAAGGTGTGCGGGGAACGTGGTCAAGCGGGCCCCGACGTGTCCCGGGAAGGGGTTCAGAGGGACCTCTTGCCGATCGTCGAGGGCTGTACGGTGCAGACCAGGCATGGATACGTTCGCAGCGACCACATCCTGTTTCTGGCGGCCGGGGCTTTCCATGTCTCCAAGGTGTCGGATCTGATCCCGGAACTCCAAGGCCGCTTTCCCATACGCGTGGAGCTCAAGTCGCTGACTCAGGCGGACTTCGTCCGAATAATGACCGAGCCGGAAAACGCCCTGACGAAGCAGTATCAGGCGCTGTGCGCTTCAGACGGGGCGACGCTGGAGTTCACGGACGACGGGATCGAGGAGATCGCCAGGATTGCGACCTTGGTGAACGACCGGCTCGAAAACATCGGGGCGCGGCGCCTCCACACGGTCATGACGAGCCTGCTTGACGAAGTATTGTTCGGGCTCCCCGACCTGCCAGAAAAACGGATCGTCTACGACGAGGCTCGCGTTCGGGATACCCTCATGAAGATCGTCGAGGACGAGGATCTCAGGAACTACATACTGTAACGTCATATTCCTTTACACACATTCGCCCCGGGGCTAGAATCACTGCTCCGGACTGTCATTTGACTCCCGCCACAGCCCAGTATGCCGAAACAGGATTTCCTGGCCCTTACGGACCTCTCGAAGGACGAGATCCTCGAGCTATTCGGCACGGCGGCGGGGTTGAAGTCCGGCGAGAGGCGCAGCAATCTCCTCGCCGGCCGTACGCTGGCGATGATTTTTGCCAAGAGCAGCACGAGGACCCGCGTGTCGTTCGAGGTCGGGATGTACCAATTGGGCGGGCACGCGTTGTTCCTCTCGACGGCAGACATCCAGCTCGGGCGCGGTGAGCCGATCAAGGACACGGCGAGGGTCTTGTCGAGATACGTGGACGGAATCATGATCCGCACGTACGAACACAGCAGTGTCGTCGAACTGGCTGCTCACGCGTCGGTCCCGGTCATCAACGGTCTCACGGACCTGCTTCACCCGTGTCAGGTGCTCGCCGATTTGTTCACGATGTATGAAGCACTGGGTAGCGTGGAAGATCGGGTCGTAGCGTGGGTAGGTGACGGCAACAATATGGCCAACTCATGGCTAAACGCCGCGGCGATTCTCGGATTCGAGTTGCGGCTCGCGTGTCCCGATGGGTACCGGCCCGACTGCGCGGTCTTCAAGGCGGCGAGCGCCAAAACGCGTATCACGATCACGGAAGATCCGGATGAAGCGGTTCGGGGTGCTCACGTCGTAAATACCGACGTGTGGACTTCGATGGGTCAGGAGAGCGAGTCGGATGCGCGAGCGCTCGCGTTTCGGGGCTACACGATCGACGAAGCACGGATGCGACTGGCACATGACGATGCCATTTTTCTCCACTGCCTTCCCGCTCACCGGGGAGAAGAGGTGGAGGATGAGGTTTTGGAAGGTCCTCACTCGAGGGTCTTCGACCAGGTGGAGAATCGTCTCCATGTCCAGAAAGCGTTACTGGTAAGACTCTTGCAGTGAAAGGGAGAGACCAATGAGCGGGAAGCGGACGCCGTTTTACGACCTTCATGTCTCACTGAAGGCCAAGATGACTGATTTCGCCGGCTTTGAAATGCCGGTGCATTACTCGGAAGGGATCAACGCGGAGCACAAAGTCGTACGCACGGGTGTCGGAGTCTTCGACGTGTCGCATATGGGCGAATTCGAGATTACCGGGCCGGACCGCAATGCGTTCGCCAACCGCGTGACGTGCAATGACGTGGCGGCGTTGCAGGACGGGCAGGCGCAATACTCTGCGTTGCTCAACGAGGACGGGACGTTTGCCGACGACTGCTTGGTGTACCGGTTCGCCGACAAGATCATGTTGGTGGTCAACGCCGCCAACATCGACAAGGATTGGGCCATGATCGTGTCGAAGAAAGCCGGCATCAACGTACGCCTGCGCAACATCAGCGACAATGTGGCGCTGCTCGCCGTGCAAGGCCCCAAGAGCGAGGAGTTGGTTCAATCCCTGACCGATCTGAAGCTGTCGAAGATGGGCTATTACCATTTCGAGTCAGGCAAGGTCGGCGGGATCGACTGCTTCGTCTCCCGGACCGGCTACACGGGTGAAGACGGATTCGAGTTGTACTTCCGTTCCGCCGACGCGGAGGTGATGGGAAGCACGCTGATCGGGCATGGGCGGGGTGAGCCCATCGGCTTGGGTGCGAGGGACTCGCTGCGGTTGGAGGCCGGGTACCCACTGTATGGACACGACATCGACGACACCGTCAATCCGTATGAAGCCGGACTGGGTTGGATCGTCAAGCTCGACAAGGGTGCACCCTTCACGGGCAAGGCACAGCTGCAAACCATCAAACGCCAGGGTGTGAAGCGCAAACTGGTCGGTTTCAAGATGTCAGAGAAGGGCTCCATACCTCGCCACGGGTACGACGTCTACCTGAAAAACCAGCGGGTGGATACGGTTCGTAGCGGCGGGTTCGGGCCGTCCTTGGGCGAGGCGATCGGAACGACGTATCTGCCCGACCACTCCGTGGATCCAGGTACGGCGATCGAGATCGATTGTCGCGGCAAGCGCGTGGGTGCCGAAGTCGTGAAGATGCCCTTCTACAAAAACGGGAGCGTGAAAAAGGCCTAGACGATCGGAATCACGAGCTAGCGCCATGGCGGTCCGACTTGCGGTGCTCACGGTTTCCGACCGAGGCGCTGCTGGCGAGCGTACCGACGCTTCCGGAGACTTGATTGAGGCCTGGGCCGAGAACCTGGGTTTCGACGTGGCGGCTCGGGCCGTCGTCCCCGACGAGGCCGATCGTATTGCCAGCCAACTCTGTCGCTGGGCGGATGATGCAACGGCCGACGTTATCGTGACCACCGGTGGAACCGGGCTGGGCCCGCGCGACGTCACGCCCGAGGCGACTGCGGCTGTCCTCGACCGAACGGCTCCCGGAATCTCCGAGGCAATCCGCGCCGCAGCCTGCGCCACGTTTCCCCGGGCCGCGTTGGGTCGTGGAGTCGCTGGAAGCCGCGGCAAGGTCCTGATCGTGAACCTGCCAGGGAGTCCCGGAGGCGTAACGGACGGGCTCGCCGTGCTTGGCCCCTTGGTGGAGCACGCCGTTCAGTTACTCACCGGCCGGCCGACCGACCACTGATGGCTGATTCCATCCTTCTCACCATGGACGACCTCGAAGTGACGGTGCGCACCAACGCCGTGCTCGAGTCCGAAGGTGCCAAGACCGCCATCGTGTCGGCGATGGACGACTTGGCTGCGGCGGTTTCGCGCTCCGAACCGGAAGTCTTGATCCTCACGGGGTCGTTGCACGAACGTCAGGCTCGCGATGCGGTCACGATGGCCCGCCACCGGTCCATCTCGACGCTCGGTTTGCTCGAAGAAACAGAGCCGGACCCGCCCGGCATCGCTGCGCAGCTGGGTCTGACTGGATGGCTGGTCAAGCCGGTGGACGCGCGCGAGGTGGCGTCATCCGCTCAGCGGCTCGCCGAGCGCCGCCGGCTCCAGCGCCGCACCGGTATCCTCGGAGAAAGCCCGGCGGTGCAGGAGTTGCTCGTCAAGATCGAGCAGATCGCGCCCGTTTCCTCCACGGTGTTGATTCAGGGCGAGTCGGGCACGGGAAAGGAACTTGCCGCGCGGGCGATCCACGATCTCTCGCCGCGAAGGGATCAGCCGTTTATTGCCGTCAGCTGCTCGGCGCTTGCCGAGACGTTGCTCGAGTCCGAGCTGTTCGGGCACGAGAAGGGCGCGTTCACCGGCGCGGCCGAGCGCCGGCTGGGTCGATTCGAGCTGGCCAGTGGCGGCACCATCTTTCTCGACGAAGTCGGGGAGATGTTGCCGGCTACACAGGTCAAGTTGTTGCGCGTCTTGGAAGGCAGCACGTTCTTTCGTGTCGGCGGCACCGAGGCGATTCACGCAGACGCGCGCGTAGTTGCGGCGACCAACCGCGTTCTGAAAGATGCCGTAGCTGAGGGTGCGTTCCGCGAAGACTTCTTCTTCCGCCTCAACGTCCTGTCCATTTACCTGCCCCCGTTGAGGGAGCGCAAGAGCGACGTCTCCATTCTGGTGCGGCAGTTCATCAAGCAGTTCAGCGAGGAGCATAACAGATCGTTTCGTGGTATCACGGCCGAAGCGATGCAGTTGTTGGTCAACGCCCACTGGCCTGGCAACGTGAGACAACTACGCAATCTGATTGAGTCGATGGTTGTGCTCGCGCCAGGTCAGGAAATCCGTGCGTCCGACATCCCGGCTGATGTGCGGGAGGAAGGAACGCGCCTGTTGCCGATGCGCCTTCCAGGCGATACCCGTCAGGTGCAAGGCAAGGAACTCGAGTTCATTTTCAGAACGCTCGTGGATCTCAAGCTCCAGGTGCAGGATCTCCGGCGGCGCTTCGACGAACTACCGGCCGGCGGCGTCGAGGCCATCGAGGTGGGCGGTGCGGAGTTTCCCGGCGCCATCGACCTCACCGAGTATCAAGACTCGGCTTCGGACGAGGTGGGGTCCGTGTTGTACCGGTCCGGGATGACCATGGCGGACGTCGAGAGAGCGGCTATCGAGGGCGCGCTCAAGGACAGTGGCGGAAACAGGCGCAAGGCCGCTGCTGCCCTGGGGCTCGGAGAGCGAACCCTGTACCGAAAAATCAAAGAATACGGTTTGTGACGCCGCGGCGATCCGCACCGGTAGCGTCTGCCGCGAATTCCCGCGATCGAGAAATCGCCGTTTGAACGATCATCGCTGCGACGGTTGCCAGGATCATCGTGCGGTGCCGTCTTCTTCTGTACGTTTCCCGTCTTCTCATTTGGCGTGTTCCGCGAAGTCAAATATTCAGCTTTCACCGACGAAATCGGTACCGGGCGTAACTAACGACGAAGTGATGGCACCTTTGTAGTTGTGGGGTGAGATGTCTGGTTGTCGCAGCTCACCGCACCATGAGTCGTTCTGGACGTGTTCGCCGGGCGCACCGCGGGACCCTAAGTCACGGTGCTCCAGTGAGTTGAAACGGCATCGCCATTGACACCCTGGGGCGGTGGGTGTCATGATACCGGGCCCTTTGAAGGCGGGAGTTGATTGGCTCCCGGAACAAGTAAGGCAGCCGCGGCGTGCTATTCCAGATCGATGCCAATAAGTGCGTGGCCTGTTCGGCTTGCCTTCGGGCTTGTCCGGTGGAGGCTATTGGGGTGGAGGGGACGACGGTCCAGATCGTTCAGGAAGCGTGTCTGAAGTGTGGCAGATGCGTTCCCGCATGCCCGCACGACGCCGTCGAACTCCTGGGCGACCTGGCTTTGGCCACCGAACTGGCGGCCGGCGGGGAGGCGATTCTGATCCTGGGGGTCGAGGCGGAGGTGCATTTCCACCCGCACCCCCCGGAGCGGTTGATAAACAGCTGTCTCAGTGCCGGATTCGACCTGGTGTACCGTGGCATTCTGGGGGACGAGCTTGTGGCGGCCGAGTACCGTCGCCTGTGGGAGAGTAGCGACGGCGGCACGATGATCCGGTCGACCTGTCCGGTGGTGGTCGATGCCGTCCAGCGTCACTACCCCGGTCTGGTGAAGTATCTCGCACCGGTACAGACGCCGGTACAGGCCGAGGCGGCCTACGTGCGGGCAAAGCACGGTGCCGCCACCAAGATCGTGTACGGCGGCGTGTGTCTCACGGAGGGAGGCGAGGCGGTGGATGCCGCGATCACGCTGGACGAGCTTGCCGAACTGTTGAAGAGGCGAGGCGTCGACATCGAGTCGGAATCCGATGAGGCGCGGGATGGTAGCGGACTTCGACGGCGCTACGAGAGTACGGCGGGCGGCCTGGCGCTTCCGGTTTTGCAGCAGGAGCCGCAGGCGAGTACCCGTTTCCGCAAGATGCGGGGGCTCGCTCAACTGGACGCGATAGCGGACGCCATGGCGTTGGACGGTGCGGAGCTGGGTTTCGTGGACCTGCTGCCATGCGAGGGCTGTTTGGACCACCCGCTTATGGGGCCGCACGAAGAGCGGTTCCGCCGGATCCGCATTCAGCAGGGCTACGAACCTCCGCGGAGCCCGGTGCCGGTGGTCGACCCGGCATACGAAGTCGATGTGACGGCGTCGTTCGAGCCCATGAGCAATGGCCACCGCGTGGTGACCGATGACGAGATCGAGGCCGTAATCCGGCAGATCGGAACGGCGGCCGACGGAAGTCACTGGGATTGCGGGGGATGCGGTTTCGCGACGTGCCGGAAGTTTGCTGCGGCTCACGTCATAGGCCGGGCCACGCTCCGGCAATGTCCGCCATACCAGGAGCGGCGCGCCACGCAGGCGCAGCAGGAGGCCGCGGTGGACGAGCTGACCGGTTTGGCGACCTACCGGGTGCTGCGCGACCGGCTGCGTCAGGAAGTTGCTCGCACCCGTCGTAGCGGAGAGTCGTTTGCGGTGTTGTTCGCGGACATGGATCAGTTCAAGGCGGTTAACGACCGATACGGGCATCAGGCCGGGAACGATGTGTTGCAGATGGTCGCGGGAGTGTTGGCGAAGACGGTACGGACCACGGACATGGCGGCGCGTTTTGGTGGTGACGAGTTCGTCCTCCTGCTTATCGCAACCGACGCCAAGGGAGCAGCCAAGGTGGGTGAAGAGATAAGACAATTGGTGGAAACGGCGGGGAGCGACGCCGGATACCCAGTGGGAATGGTGACCGTCTCGGTCGGTGTGGCGCACTTCGGTGGCGACGCTGGCAGCGATGATGTTTTGGATGCCGCGGATCAGGCACAGTACCGGGCGAAAGGTGCCGGCGGGAACCGCGTCGTGATCGCCGCGTGAGCGGCGTGGTAGGGAGGATGGATTATTGAAGCCCGAAAAGGATGCTATCGGATCGCTGGGGCAGGGGCAGGGGCAGGGGCAGGGGCGAGCCCAACGGTCCGATCCCACGCCGCCGTCTGACGGTGACCCGTGGGACGTCCGGAGGGCGGAGTTGCTCATCTCCAGCCTCAAGGGCGTGTTGTCGGCCCGAGTGGTGGCGTCGCACGACGGTGAGATATCGGAGATACACGTGCTGGCCGAAGCCGAGCCCACCGCGAAGCAGGTGGTACGCAATGTGGAGAGCGCGCTGCTCGCTCAGTTGGGTGTGAAGGTTGACCACCGGAAGATCAGCGTGGCGCAAACCGCGGAGGTCTTGCCCATCGAGGCGATGGAGGAGCGCGTGGCATTGGAGACTGCCCGGAAGCGCTCGGTGGTGTTCCGGGGGGTGGAGGTCACACCTACCAAGGGCACAGACCGCGTGGCGGTCACGGTGACGCTCGAGCACGGCGGCAAAGAGTTGACGGCGGTGGAAGATGCGGGGGACGCTCCGAAAATGCGCGTGCTGGCGGCGGCGAGGGCGGCCGTTGGGATACTGGACCGCCTGATGCAGGATGGCACGGTCGACTTGGCGGGTGCGAACCTGCTCGAGGCATTTGACGCGAGCGTGGTTTTGGTGGGACTCCACGTGTTGGAAAAGCGTGAGACGCGGCTGAACGTGGGGAGTTGCGTGATCCGCGGGAGCGCGGAACAGGCGGCGGTGCTCGCGGTGTTGGATGCCAGCAACCGCCGGATCGGTCCGACGTAGGGCAACAGAAAGAGTACGCGCGGCGATGGGTGGCGCGAAGAACGCACCACACCTTGCCGACACCATAATCCAGTAGTTGGAGAGAAGGAGGAAAAAGGACCCCGAGGCGAACGATGCCGCGAGCGTAGCGAAGCGGATCCAGCATTAGAGCGAAGCGTCGGGTGTGCCATAGCGAGGCACGCCACTTCTCAACGCCAAGAGGCAGGAGAGGGGGTGACGCAATGGGCTTCGGCTGGTTGTCCGTACTGCTGAGTTTTTTGACTAGGCTCATAAGTTTCAACGGCTCAACGACCTGGTAAGTTCGCGTCGGGGTCTTATCCTCCGGTGACATGCAGATGAAGCGGAGACTTCCGAGCATCGTCGTGTATGTGGTCGCTGTTTGTTTCGTGGCCATTGTGATGTTGGTACAGGCACACTGGGTTGCGTCGACCGACATCGTTGGTGCTGCGGCGACATTGCTCCTTATTGCGGTGTTATCCGAAGCCGGTTCCCATCAGTTGAGCATCGGGACCGCCACAAGTTCGGTCGCCTTCATTCCCTTCCTAGCGGCCATCCTATTGCTCGGCCCTGCCTGGGCGATGGCGATGGGTGGAATTACTTTCTTCATCTCTGCGTCGCTGTTCCGTCGCAAGCCGGCGTTGAAAGTTGCCTACAACTCGGCGAAGGAAGTCATCGCGGTCGGAATGAGCGGTCATGTGTACGTGATGCTCGGTGGAACTCCTTCACTTGCAGAATTTCGCCCGGCGATTTTTGCATTCGCCGCTGCGGTAGTTGTCTACTTTCCCCTAAATCACATCACTACAGCCGTTGCAATCGCTCTGAGCACCAAGACTAGAGTGCGCGAGGCGTGGGGAAGGATGACGTTACACCAAGTGTACGACTTGGCAGCGACTTCGTTAGCGCTGCTCCTCGCCCTGCTTTACATACAGCTCGACCTCTGGGGCGCCTTGATGGTGGTGATACCAGTGGTGCTGGTTCGCCACGTGTATGCGATGTCTCTACAGTTCGAGCAGGTCAACCGGGATCTGCTGGAGCTGATGGTGAAGTCGATCGAGGCCAGAGACCCGTACACCTCGGGTCACTCGGTGCGGGTGTCGCGTTTGGCGCGCACGATGGCCGAGGAGCTCGGACTGTCGTGGAAGGCCATCGACACCGTCGCGAGCGCCGCGCTGCTGCACGATCTTGGCAAGATGTATCAGGAGTTTGCGCCCATCCTTCGCAAGGAGTCCAAGCTCGACGCGAGAGAGATGCGACTCATGCAGTCGCATCCGGTGCGGGGCGCCGAACTGGTCGGCACGGTCTCGAGCCTGCGCGGCGAGGTGCAGCAGGCGGTGCGGCACCACCACGAGGGCTTCGGCGGCAAGGGCTACCCCGACCGCCTCAAGGGGGAGGAGATACCACTGGCGGCGCGCATCATCTCGGTGGTGGACACGTTCGACGCGATGACGAGCACGCGCCCCTATCGAAAAGGTCTTTCCCGCGAGACTGCCGTGGCAGAACTGAAAGCCAAGGCGGGCCGGCAGTTCGATCCCGCCTTGGTCGAGCTGTTCTGCAGCAACGCGCGGATGCTGGCGGTGGTGTCGGAACAGCTGGATGCCCGCGACGAGCCGAAGATGGTTCCGGTGAGCGATCGACCAGATCGGCCGGCTCAGCCGGTGCCGAATGAGGAACTGGCTCGCGCGGGACGGCGCCGCTGGATTCGCCATTCGATCAAAACCCCTGTAGAGAAGCCTACTTCGGCGACTTAGGCGCAGGTTCGTTCCCCAGACTTCGCGGCGCATTTTCCAGACGGATACATGCCCACCACGTGTAGCAATCGTTTCACTCCTTGGAGGCCAGTGGCTGTCACGAGGTCTTCGGCGTTTGGCCGCCGGACCGGAACCTGACTGTCCTGCTCGGCCAGCCACTCCCGAAATGCCGTCATTTCGACGAGCATTGAGATGGGAATGGAGAAATTGTCTTCGTGAAGTGATAAGTTTTCAGCTCGCTCATTGCGAATTCGCCACGCTCTGTATTCTGGCAGCCTTAATGGGCCGGTATAGTAAGCATCGGTTGGGCGACTCGATGGCCGCGGCAAGGTGGCTTCGGCTTCGGCAATCACCTGAAGCGCCTCTTCCTCTGACCCCGTGGCGAGATGATAGTCGGCGCGGGTGAGTAGGATTACGGCCTGTGACTGCACAAGCTGTACCCGGCGCAAGGCCGTCTCCGCTTTCTCTAACCAGCGAGCCGCGTCGGCAAACTCCCCTTGAACTATGGAGAGTGATGCTGCGTTGTTAAATGTCTTGGGAGAGTAGCGGTTATCGGGTGCTAGCCTTTCAAACTCAAGTGCCCTCTCGCGCTGTTTCTCGGCTTCCTCTAGGGCGCCGAGGTCAGTGAATAGCGTGGCCGCATTGCCCGCAATATTGCAAGCTGCCGGGTAATCGCCGGTGCGCTCCGCAAAAAAGAGTGCACGGTCGTATGTTTCAATGGCGATGTCGAACTTCCCGATTGCAAACGCGCAGATCGCTCGCCCGTTGAGCGCCCGTACAAGGCTTGCGTGACCTATCTCTTCCAAGACTGCCGTGCTTGAGGTCAGGTGTGCATAGCCATCAGCGAACCGCCCGCGCGCAAGCAAACAAAATCCAGCGGTCATGTCACCGTAAGCGCGCGTCCCGCTTTCGCGTGCGAGGGTTGTGATTGACCGGGCCTCGTGTTCGGCTTCCGTTAGACCGGACTCGTTACCCTGGTCGACAGCGTGTTCGGCGGCCGTCTGCAAGATCTTCAACACTTGGGTGCTGTCGCCGGCGCGGCGCGCCTCGTGCAAGCCACGCTGGACGGCTTTTTGGATCTCGCTTTCATCACCGATTCGGCCACGCACCATGGCCTCGGCGCGGAGCGCGGCGAGGCTGCTGCGTTCGGGTTGGGTGCATGTCGCAGCGGTGAGCGTCGCCAGGGATTCCAAAGCCTCTGAATAGAGGCCCTGTTGATTCAGCGCTTCTCCCAACAACAAAGCGGCCTTGTTGGGCGGTGAGGTAACGAGATCGGATGTCTTGCGGAGCGCCCGCTCTGCTTCCTGCGGCGCGCCGTGGGCCACCGCGGCTTCAGCGCCGGCGAGCGCGCTGCTCATCGCTTCTCGTGACATTCCCGCCTGTACGAAATGATGGGACGCCTCCAGGGCGCGGTGGGGCTGGGCGTCGCTGGAAGGGGTCATCAGGGCGCGGGCCAGGCGGGCATGGTGATAGCGCCGCGACTCGTCGGACATGGCATAGTACACGAACGCGCGGTGGAATTCATTTTTGAACGAGACCGCGTCGCCTTCCAAGCGCAGCACCCCACGTTGTATGATGTCCCACAGCACGCGGCTGGTCTCCGCCGTTGCTATGCCGAGAGTGGCACCGAGTTCCGAAGCGACCATCCCGCGACCGGAGACCGCCAACAACTCGAGCACCTGCCTGCCGGTGGGGCCGAGGCCTTGGTATTGACGGGAAAAAGTGAGCCGCAAGGCGTCGGTCGGGCGCCATTTGGAGCCGGTCATGTCTCCCTCGCTGGCGGTCACCGCGAGGGAAGCGTCGCCGTGGGCGCGCCAGTCTGAAATGAGCGACTCGAGAAAATACGGATTGCCGTCGGCGAGTTGCGTCACGCTGGTCAAGATCTCGCCGTAGCGGTCGAGGTTCACCAAGTCCTCGGTCAGTTGCTTGGCCAGCAGGTGAGCCTCACCCGCATCCAACGACGGGATCTCGACCGTGGCCTGCCACTCCCAGAGTTCGGGTGACCGCCAGTCCAGCGAGGTCGACGACGCGAAGCTTTCCCTTTGCGCGGCCATGACGATCATCGCCGGGCTGTCGTGCAACCGCCGCATTAACACATGCAGTACGTCGCGGCTGGCATGATCGAGATGCTGAAGGTCGTCGATGGCGATGAAGAGTGGCGCACCATCGGCCACGGTTTCCAACATCCGAAAGAAAGCTTCCGCCACACGTAGTCGAATCGCCTCACCGCTGGCACTGTCGGGGGCCGGCAGACCGGGGTACTTGGCCTTCAAAGCCGGTGCGATCCGGCTCGCTTCGGCCAACCAATGAGGATCGGTCGCCCCTAACGACGGATCCTTGCCAAGCTCGTCGATGAGATCTGCCAAGACCGCAAACGGTACCGTCGTGCCGATCTGTTCACACCTCACCACGAGGGCCAGGTTGCCGCGTGTGGCAATCGACGTGGCAAACCGCCTGAGCAGGGATGTCTTGCCAATACCGGCCACACCGGTTACGAGACAGGTTTGTAGGCTGCCTTCTCTCGCTTGCTGCCACATCGCTTCGAGTTTGCGTACCTCCTCGGCGCGACCGACGAAGGGCTCGCATGCCTGCCCTCTCCGTGCGGCCGGACGCGAGTCCGTTCGAGGATGGGCGCCCGATTCTATGCGCTCGAGAAGCTTGCGGACACGCTCGTGGTCCACCCCGTCCGCTCCGTGTCTCGCTCGGGCGAGAAAATCACGGAGTAGTGCAATCGCGCTGCCGGTGTCTCCAGCCAACAGTGCGCGTTCTGCCAGGGTTTGAACCGCCGTGTCGTTTACCGGGTCCACGTGAAACAGCTGCGTCGCCAGACGGTGCACGAGTTCCGTTTGGCCCAAACCGCGGGCCTCGTGAAACGCTCGAAGAAGCTCGGATCGCGCAGCGCTCAGCAAGTGCTGTCGGGAAGCGTCTACCCAGTGCGCGAAGTCGATTCCCGCACCGTCCTCGAGGTCTTCGAGGGGTTGTGTTACATCACCGACTTGGCCATCCGGCTGGGAGATGATGTCGAGATCAGTCTGAATCGGAGAGCGGATCGACAACCTGCCACCTCCCGACTGGACTGCATCGGGGCCCAGCAGGTTCCTGATTGCGGTCAGCCCCTGGGAGAGCGAGTGGTGGCCTCGTTGTTCGGGCACGTCAGGCCAGAGGAGGTCGACCAGACGGCTACGCAACACACCGGGCGAATCCCGATTGAGCACTAGGTACACCAAGAGACAGAGCTGCTTCTTCGTGCGGAGTCTCAGAGGCTTTCCGGTGGGGCCGAGGAGCAACGGAGGACCGAATACTCGCAGGTGGAACCGTGGCGGCATACGGGAATCTCAGCGTGGTTGGACACTCACACTATGGCCCTATGTTCAACAGAATGTCAACACATTGTGTAGCAAGGTCTTAGGGCAAGAAAGAGGGTTCTAGATCGCTATCGAAACAGCTCGCTTCAACAGCGGGAGCCACTAGCGTGTGGAGGGGCGTTCCCGGGGAGGCTCCGTGTGCTAATCCGCTTTGCTCAGGGGACCGTCCAGGATCACACGAACCTGGTGGAGGAGCTGGCCCGGGGTCCATGGCTTGGGCAGGTAGGGCACGCTTGCGTCCATCGAGAGCGAGCCCTGGAGGTCGCTGGCCGCGTACCCGCTCATGAAGAGGAAGCAGATAGCGGGCTCGTCGCCGCGAACGGCGCTCAGCAACTCCTGACCGTTCATCCGTGGCATCATCACGTCTGAAATCACCAGGTTGACGTCTTTTCGGCGGTCTCTGAACGTTTGTAAGCCCTCCTCCCCGTTCGCCGCCAGCAACACGGTGTATCCAAACCGCTCGAGCACTCGCTTGGCCGCTCGGCGAATCGGCTCCTCGTCTTCCACGAGCAAGATCGTTTCCGATCCGCCCTTCAACCTGGCGATCTCGTCGGCCGGCGCCGCCGTGTCGGCCCGTTGCTTGGTGGCGGGGAAGTAGATGTGCACGCTCGTGCCTTTGCCCAGTTCGCTCTCGACGTCCACGAAACCGCCGTGCTGCTTCATCAAGCCGTAGATCATCGGCATGCCGAGGCCGGTTCCCTGGCCCGCTTGCTTGGTCGTGAAGAATGGTTCGAAAATCCTCTTCTTCACGTTCTCATCCATGCCGACGCCGGCATCGGTGGCGCAGAGGTGGACGTACTCGCCCGGGTCGCCCCACCCTCGCTTGGCTCGATGTGACTCGTCCAACGTTGAGCGCTGGATACGGATGTGCAGCTTGCCACCGGTCTGCATCGCGTCGCGGGCGTTGGTTGCCAGGTTGATGATGATCTGCTCGACGGCTCCCGGATCGGCCAGCACCTTGGGCAGATCGTCGTCACACTCCAGCTGGATCTCCATGGTTTCCGGAAGCAAGCGTCCCAGCGTGCTCATCAGGTCGCCCGCGATCTGGCCGATGTCGATAGGCTGTTGTGAGATGTGGACGCGACGGCTGAAGCTCAGCAGGCGTTTGATCATTGCGGTACCGCGTCGCGCCGCCCCCTCCAACTCGCCGAGGTCTTCCCTCATGTCGTGCTCGTCTTCTGGGAGCGAGGCCTCGATGAGGTTGGCGTTGGCCAGAATCACCGTGAGCAGGTTGTTGAAGTCGTGCGCCATCCCCCCCGTGAGCTGTCCCACCAACTCCATCTTCTGCGCTTGGCGGAGTTGCTCTTCGAGCATGCGCTGTTCGCTCACGTCCTTCACGAACATCTCGAAGCACTCGAGGCGGCCCGTCGCGTCGCGTACCGCGCGGCCGCTCAACCGCACGACGATATGGTCGCCGTCCTTTTTTTTCCACGTCGTTTCCGATTCGTCGATGCGGTCGGTGGTCTCCGAGAGGTTGATCAGGCGATCGCGGTCGCTGGGATCGACGAACACGTCCTTTGCTACATTGAGTTGGAGCAATTCCTCCTCGAACCCATAGCCGAGCATCCTGCGAAGGGCTGGGTTGACCATGAGAAACCGCCCGTCGACGCTGGCGCGGTAGATACCGTAACCGGCGTGTTCGACCAAGGCGCGATAGTCGGCCGCGGCCTTGCGCTCGGCATTGGCGGCCTCCCGCAGGTCGGTGATGTCTTGCGAGTGGCCGATGACGTAGGGCTCTTGGCCCGGTTCGGCCACGACGGCGTTGCGGTACACCCACACGCGGCTCTCGCCCTGCTTGGTGATGACATTGAGAATGCCGCTGTCCGTACCGTGAGTCTTGACGCGCTGAAGGTAGCTGGGAAACAGATGCCGCGCCCGCGGGTTCAAGAACTCCGCCATGGGCCGGCCTATCAGCTCCGAAGGATCGTACCCCAGCGACCTCGCGGCGGCAGGGTTGATCGCGATCAAGATGCCGTCGAGCGAGTGGGTGCACATCAATCCTTGGCCGTGCTCGAACATCTCGCGGAACCAGGCGCCGCTGGCCTGCATGGCGTCCGTGTCGTTGTCGAACGTGGCCAGCGTCTCGACGGCGTCGAGCGGGTGGCTCGCAGGGCCGTCCAGCTCCGCCAAGCGCCGGCGCAGCTCGGCGACCTCCGCCTCCAATTCTTGTCTCGGTTTCAGATCGTCGTGCATTCAGTCGAATCCCAGTGGCACTGTATTGCCGTCCGTTGGGCGGCTCGGGCCGTCCCACCGCCATCGGTCTATCATCCTGGCCCCGTCGCGTCCATCTTCCAAGTTGTCGAGTACTGCCCGCTGAATAGAGAGGCGACTTATGGAGTTCCGCAAGCGGCTAATGGAGTTCCTCGAGCCCGAACCGATGCTGCATCGTCCGCCGCTATCTCCACGCTTCTGGATATATGCCAGCTCGGCGTACCTCATGCCGGTCGTGGTGCAGGTGGTGTTCCCCGAGGACCCCACACTTACAGACGAATTGATCTGGCTCGTGACCCTCGCGCCCGGTTTCCTCTTGGCGCTTCACTACGGACTCCGGGGGGCCTTTGCGGCCCTGCTCATGGGGACCGCACTCTTCATCGTGGTGCAGCTCGTCGTCGCCGTCAACTTCACGCCGGACGACTGGCGGATCACGGCGCCGATCTATCTGTCGTACGGCGTCCTTACGATCAGCGTCGGATGGCTCTCAGAGCAACTCCACACCCACTACCAGCGCGCGCTCAACAGCGAGCGGATGGCGGCGCTCGGTCAACTGGCCCTTACGGTGAAACACGAGGTCAATAACGCTCTCACGGCCATCGTCGCGGAGAGCGAGTATATGATGAGTGAGCGACAGAGCTTTTCCGAGGAGCAACAGACGTCCGTGGAGACCATCCGCGACTCGGCCCTGCGCATCGCCCGCGATATCGGCAAGATCACGAACCTGGAGACTGCCCCGGTGACCACGGTGGTCGGTGGCGCCGAGATGGTGGACCTCAGTGCCGCGACCTACCGGCGCCCCTAGCCGCGGCCGCGTCGTTTGCCGGAGACAGTGCCCGCTCGACTATGGGCCGGTGCGCACGGCGATGCCGTGATGTCGAACACAATGCGCCAACCTGCCTTGATGGTCGCGCGTTTTTAAGGCAACAGGCGTGCTGGTGTGAGAGTGCAAACAAGAACAGACCTTAGAAGGAGGCCGAAAATGGCGGATCGTGTCAGGAAGGTGAATTACTGCTACGTGAAGGTTGCCAGCCGGGCGGGACAGGGAGCGAGCGTATTGTCCACCCTGAGGGCAGAGGGTGTGAATCTCCTGGCGTTTTCCGGGTTTCCCGCCAAGGGGGGCAAGTCCCAACTCGATCTGATCCCGGAGGACATGACGGCGCTGCGCCGGGTGGCCAGGGAGAACGGGTGGCGGTTGAGCAAGGTCAAGAAGGGGTTTGTCATCACGGGTTCTGACGTGGTGGGGGCTGTGCACCGGCACATCGACCGGCTCGCCGGCAGCCGCATCAACATCACGGCGGCGGACGCCGTGATGGCGGGCAAGGGGAGATACGGGATGATTCTGTGGGTGAAGCCCAAGGATTACAATCGGGCGGCGCGGGTGCTGAGAGCCACGTAACCGCCGGGCAGAACTGAGCGATTCCAGCACATCACACGCGAGGATACGAGTATCTTCGCGGCCGGCCCTGTGAGCCGGATCTCGTTTGAGGTCCGGCTCTTTTTAATCAGTCGCAAGGCGCGCGACGATCGTACCGTGAGAATCGCGGCCGCGACCTCAGGTCGTTTGGTACCCAGTTTCGAGGCGTTGAAGTCCCGTTGACGCCGCCTCGGTAGGTTGGCTCGCGTCGCTGGGTGTCGTTGGCTCCATGCCGTCTTCACCCTAAGGCGAATGACACCGAACTGGGTAATCGGACCAGACCAATGAGCGTGCCAGGGCGTTCCCGAAAAAAGCGGGTCATCGCGGCCACCGTATTCACCGGCGTTTTGATGAGTGCCGGATGGGTGGGCACGATGCCTGGTGCCTCACGTGTTCCGCAGTCACTGCCGGCGTCGTTCGCTTTCCAGGGAGTAGAGGGTTCAGCAACGTTCCGGCTCAACAGACACGGACGCACACTCGTCATCCTGTTCAACAGCACATGTGGGCATTGTGCGAATGAGTTCGACGAACTCGAAGCTCACGTGGATCGCCTCCAGAACACCAGACTGTATCTCTTCACAACGGAACACGCGCTCAATGCACAGTGGATGAGCCGCTGGCCGCGTTTGCGCGGGTCGGATCAGGTCACATGGGGCGTGATCCAGCCTGCCAAGCGGGACCGGTACTTCGGAGTGTCGGTTACGCCCGCGCTGTTCCTGTACGATCGAAACGGCCGTCTGCTGCAGAGCTGGAGGGGGGAAACGAAGCACGAGGTGTTGCTCGACGGAGGAGCACGTGCGTCGGGTTCGGCGTGTGCATCAGCCCCTGCTGAATCGGGGCCGTGCACGATCCCTCCCCTCGTGCTTTCGCCGGCGAGTCGGCCACCCATCGACATCAGACCGCAACAACTTCAACCCGGTAGATAGGACAGAATCATGCATACGCTAAACGTGGAACAGATGGACGTATTAACCGGTGGTGGTTTCTGGTGTGGCGTCGCCATAGGCGCCACGATCGGCGCCGGCATTTTTTCCGGCCCTCTGTTGGCAGGATACCTGATAAGCAAGGCGATCGGTGTGTGCCTCATCGAGCATTACGCCTAACCGTTTGATCCATAGAGTGAACGCCACTTCGGTGGGGTCGAGCACTGAGTGTATCGAGCGCCGAGCGTCCACTTCACATTCATAAAGGAGAACCAATGCAGGCATTGACAATACAGCAAATGGAGCGGCTCGAAGGTGAAGGGTTCTGGGGAGGGGTTCTGTGTGGCCTCACGGGCGCGGCCACCTTGGCGGTCTTATTGAGCCCGGAGCCGGTATCGAAATTCGCGTTGTTCAGCTTAGCTTCGGGCTGGGCCGCGTGCTTGGCGTAGAGGTAAGAGGTCGCCTCTGCCGCGGGTTGCAGTGGGCGTGAGCACCCGTTGGCTGATGACGTTCGCGCGGGGTTCCTCGCACCGTCCCCTGGATGGCCGAGGGGCCCCTGCGTCCGGCGCGGTCGGCTGCGGCGCGCACGAGGCGTCAACCTGTACGGTACACTCCTTCACGCTTAACGAACGAACCAAGGCCAACAGTGTCTGGCTTCATGACACGCGAACTCTTTGGGTAATTACAAAGTGGAAATGCAGGCTGGGTATCCGCATGGCATACGCCAACGTGCGCGATACGGTGGTGGGTAAATTGTGGGTCGCGTTGCTGATCGTTGGGTTGCCCTCACTTCTCAATCTAGTCACCGAAGACCACTTCCAGGCCGTGTCGGTCAACTCCAGCCAGCTGACCGGGCTGCTGTTGGTAGCGCACCTGGGGATGGTTGCCAGCCTGATGACCCTCATTCCACCGCTGCTGGCGAAGGTGTTCATAATCAAGAGCGGAGACGATCCGCTTGCGGCGCACCCCACAGCGATGCCGGCTCTCGCGCTCTACCGATTGCTGGTGTCAACCGTGTTGTCGGGGGCTCTGTATCTGCTCACGTTCCACTACATCTTCTTCGGACATGCGTTCACGAACCGTTTGACCAACCCATGGCTTGGATGGTCGATCTATCTGCCGACATCACTTGCGTTTCTCGTGGTGATCGGCGTTTTGACGGGAGCGGTTTGTCGCGCCCTCGTGCGGTCGCCCGGTATGCGTACGCGGGCTGAGCTGATGTTCCGCGTTGGCGGCACTCTGTTCGTGATGCTGTTCGCCGTATCGCATGCCGCGTTGAAGGCGGTTGCCACAAACGCTCCCGAGTGGCTCTCGACGATCGGCGAGGCCGGTGCTCGTGCTTCCTATTTCTTCATGATCCCGCTTGGCGCCGCACTGAGTGCCGATGAAGGGAATTGGTTGGAGTTGCTAGGTTGGCTCGCCGTCATGATCATGATCGTTGGCGTTGTCCTGCGGCGCACCTGGGGTTGGACTCGGGCCGTCGGCCCGGAGTTGCTGGAACCGCAAGCGGGTGTCAAACGACGTTATCGCCCCCTCTTCGATGGGTCGTGGCGGGGAATTCCCTATTGGCGACAAGTGATGCCATTCGTTCGCAAGGATGTCGTGGCTCCATACGCGAGGGAGCCGCTAAGATACTTGAGCGAACAGTGGTTTGTAGCTTCGGCTGAAGTCGGTGCTGTTGTCCTTGCCGCCGTGGCTCGTGCCCGCGGGTTTCTTGAACCGGTGCACGACAACGCCCTGCTCGTCGCGGTTCTGTTCTCATCCGTTGCAGCGCTCGCCATGCTGCGCGGTCTCAGCAGCTTAGGTGAGGAGGGGGCGCAGCTGGCGCTGTTGCGGCCCGTTGTTACGTCGGGGGAGTTGTTCGTTCGCAAGGGGATTGCCAACGGCGTGTACGTGGTCGTGCATAGTGCTCTCCACGCGGGACTTATCTACGTCGCGGCGCAAATCACTGGATTCCCAGGTCTCGGTCTGATCCCTTTCTTGACGCTTGGGGTCATCGGTGGCGCGGTGCTGACGATCGCTGCGTCGACACTGGGCTTCTTGCTGCCAGATCTTCAGCGGCGCGCGGCTTTTCTGCCCGGAGCGTCCGCCACCGCCAAGTATCTCTACGTGGGTTTCGCCGGGCTCGTCGCGGTAACCGCTGCGACATCGTACCTGCAACTTGCTCGAGATCAGCTCGACGCGGTCACCCATGCCTGGTTGCTGAGCTTCATGGCCGTGGGACTCAGCCTTACATGCTCCGTGGTGGCGTGGTGGGCAACCCAGCGATTGCGCCAAGAGGAGCTCTGACAGTGAGCCGCCCGCGTATCGAAATCGCGCACGTCACCAAGCAGTACGGTGACTCCAAGGCTCTCGATGATCTTACCCTCGAGGTCGGGGCTGGCGAATTGTTCTGCTTTCTCGGCCCCAACGGTGCTGGTAAGACGACCACGATCCAGACCGTCATGGGTCAGAAGATGGTGACCTCGGGGGACATACGCATCAACGGCGTCAGCGTCACATCGTCAGAGATTCACCGCGTGCGGCGCACGATTGGGTACTTGGCGGAGCAACCGGCACTCTACGAGCACCTAACCGGGCGGGAATTCCTATTGTTCATGGCTGAACTGTATGACTTGGATGTGAGCCGGTTGCGCTGGATCGACGTGCAACTCGATCGGTTCGAGCTTGGGGACGATGCCGATGTGCTCGTCAAGTGCTATTCGTTGGGCATGCGCAAGAAAATCGCGCTCCTCGCGGCCTTGCTGCACGAGCCTGACATCCTGCTGTTGGATGAGCCCACGGGCGCACTCGACGCCGCGAGTGCTCGCTTGGCGAAGGACTTTATGATCGAAGCGCGCAACAGTGGCAAGCTTGTCTTTTTCACCACGCATGTGATGGAGATTGCCGAACGACTCGCGGATCGCATCGGCATCATTCATCGCGGTCGGTTGGTGGCTGAAGGCACCTTGGTAGACCTGTGCCGCCGAAACGGCCGCGGCCAGGGCGAGAGTCTCGAAGATGTGTTTCTCCGCATCACCGGCAGCGGAGCCGTCCGATCCGAGCATCGCCCGCCCGGTGCATCCGATTCTCTGCGACTACGGCGGGGACACCTTTGACCGCGCAAATCCGCAAGCTGTTCAGGCCGCGATTCCCAATCGTTCGCCAGTACGATGAAACCGACTGTGGCCCGGCAGCGTTGTTGAGCGTCCTGAAGTTCTGGGGTGGTGACGCCGGCTTGGTAGCAGTTCGGGAACTTGCCCAAACGGATGTCAACGGCACCACGATGCTGGCGCTTCTCCATGCGGCCGAGTCACTCGGGTTCAGGGCGAGTGGGGCACGAGGGCAGTTTGAGGACTTGAAGGCCACCGCCTTGCCGTGCATCGCTCACGTGGTGCTCGAGTCCGGTGTGACCCACTACCTCATCGTGTACCGGATTGCCGGTGACTCCGTCTTAGTCGGCGACCCCGCCCGTGGCGTGCACACGCTGAGTCGCGAAGACTTTCTGAGCCTTTGGAAGACTCGTTCGGTGCTGTTGCTGAGTCCTACCGATAACATCGTTCGATCCACGCCTCCCCACTGGGTCCCGTGGATTCTCTCCTATTTCCGGCGGGAGGAGGCCTGGCTATCACAGTCGATTTTTTTGGGCCTCATCCATACCGCGCTGGGACTTCTCACAGCGCTATTCATGCAGCAGTTAATCGACCGCTTCATACCCAGCAGGACGGTGCCGGTGCTCATCGCGGCCGGCGTTTGTCTCCTCGCCCTTCAAGGCGTTCGAGCCGCGTCGGGGTACTTCCGGCAGCGATTCTTGGTGGAGCTGAATAAGCGCGTCAGTACGCGGGTCGCGACGGACGCCATCAGTCATCTATTCAGACTTCCGACACGGTTTTTTGAATCACACCGAACGGGCGACCTCACAGCGCGCCTCACCGATATTGGGAAGATTCAGGGTGCAGTGTTGCGCGCGTTGGGAGGCACGACGATCGATGGCCTCGTAGTGGTCGGATCGGTGATCCTGCTATTCACTCTTACACCAGTCCTGGGATGGATGGCGGTTGGTGCCATTCCCATTTTCGTGATACTGCTTGGGTTGGTCACCCAGCGGGTTCAAGCTGAGCAGAACGACGTGATGCGTAGTTTTGCGAACGTGGAATCGTCTTACATCGAAAGCATTTCCACAATCGAAGCGATCAGAAGTTTTAACTCCACCAAGTTCTTTGCGACGCTGACCGGAACGTTGTACCAGAGATACCAGGAGCAGGGCGCCAAATTTGGTGTGACGTATGCGTGGATTGTGCTCCTTACCGAGATGGCAGCCAGCGTGCTCGTCGTCGCCATGCTGACCACCGGTGGGGTCATGGTCATCCACGACACTCTAACACTCGGCCAGATGATGGCGGCATATGTCCTGTTTGGGGCGATGCTGCCCGCAGCGATCCGGATTGTCGACAGCCATGTGTCGCTTCAGGAGGCTAAGGTTGCGACCAGACGCCTGATGGATGTGCTGCTCGTGCGACCAGAAGTGGGTGGGGGGAACGAGCGTTTCGTAATGCGGCAAGAATTGGCGATCCGGGGCGGCCGCTTCAAATGGGCCAAAGGTGATCCGCTCTTTGAGAACCTCAATCTGCACGTTCGACGCGGGCGCGTTACCGCGCTGTGTGGAGCGAGCGGCGTCGGAAAGACGACACTGATCAAGATCCTGGAACGCAAGTACGATCTGGCCGGTGGCGAGCTGCTGATCGATAGTGTTCCCGCGCCGTCTATTGACCTCGAGGAGTACCGGAGGCACGTGACCGTGCTCCCGGAAGGTGCGGCGATCATTAACGGCACGATCGCCGATAACGTGGTGTTCGGTCGTCCAATTGACGGGCCGGAGTTGCAACGACGAATCGAGGTCTTAGGCCTAGGGTCTCTCTTGAATCGTTTCCCGGCTGGATTGATGACAGTCGTGGGTGAGCAGGGTCGGAAGCTTTCGTCGGGGGAGCGCCAGGTCGTGGGGCTGATGCGGGCTCTGATTGGATCGCCGAGCGTGCTGCTCATTGACGAAGGCCTGAGTACCGTCGATGGGGAAACCGCATCAGGGATCTTTTCAACGCTGAGCGGATACTCGAAGCAACATGCCGTGCTCCTTGTATCACATCAGCTGGGTACTCTGCTCCGTGCCGATTATGTGTACGTCCTCGGTCGCGGCTGCATCGCGGAAGAAGGAAATCCGCGCGATCTACTTGGGCGCCAAACGGAGTTCTCTAGGCTGCTCGACTTTCGGCACACCCTTGCGCGCTCAGCGTGATCTCCAGGAAAGCAGCGTGTCATCTCCCACGCCGGATTCCGCAGAAAGCTCGCCCGTGTCTGTGTCACTTCGCACGTGGAACGTGTTTGTCCTGCTGGTGCTCGTGAGCGCTGCTCTTGCGTGGATCAACAACGAGTTCGTCATGACATCCGAGTTCTATCGCGATTTACTCAGGGAGCGGCTCGGCGACAGTAGTGTGGATCGACAAATTGAGTCGTTTGCCACTGTGAGAAGTTGGAGTTATCTGGCCATTCCAGTGTTAGTGTGGACTCGTGTAGCGCTCATCACGCTGGTGGTGCAGATGTTTTGTCTGCTTGGCATGGTGGACATCCCGTTCCGACAACTGTTTCGTGTGGTTGCGATCGCTTTTGTCGCAACGCTTGCGGGGTCGCTCAATCGGCTAGTGTGGATTGCGCGGCAGGATGTTGTTGATGTGTCGGTGCTCAGCGCCTCACCAGGGTCCCTTGCGGCAATCGCGCTTGCACATTCCGCGAGCGACTCGTGGAGCTATGTCCTGCTGAGCCAGGTCAGCATCTTTCATTTGGCTTGGGCGGCATTGATGGTGGTGGGACTCGTGAGCACCCAGCGCATCAGAGTCGCTGGTGCCGTGGCCGTGACCAGTGGCGCGTGGGGGCTGGTCACGGGTTTACGAGTGTCGCTCGCCCTGTACTTGCAGCACCTCCAGGGATGAGCGGTGGCCCGCAAGAGGCTATGCCGGGTTTAATCCGGGATCAACCCGGCCGTCAACCGGTATGCGATGGCCACGCCGCCGGTCGATGAGAACGCCGACACTTTGAAGTACAACGTCTGCCCGGCCGTCACGAAGAGCACGATGGCCTCGTTGCCGCTCACTTCTTGCAGATCCTGATCCGAATGCTCGGACGGCTCGGCGAACTCGCCCTCGTTGAATGACTCCAACACCAGGTCGCCCTCCTCGGCGCGCGTCGCCACCGTCAGCTGCCCGCTCTGGGTGATCTGGATCGAGAACCAGTCCCAATAATCGCCCATCGATGGGTCGATCGTGTCGTTGATGCCTTCGCCCACCGTCATCGGCCTCGCCGTGCTGGGTGAACCGTCCGGGTCGGCCGGCTGCTCCAACTCCGGAAACGCCAGCCACGACGCGCCGATCCGGAACTCGCCCAGACCCGAGCTGAACGGACGCACCAGAACCGAGTATTTTCCCGCCCGCGGAAGCGTGATCGCCACCTGCTCTGCGCCGCTGTCGCCGCCGATATCCTGATCCGACCGGCCATCGGGAAGCGCTTGGCCGTCGGCGTCGGTTACCAGGAGCACGAGATCGGTTTCGCCCGTTGCCCGAACCGCTACCGTGAGTACGCCCGCCGAGGGTGCATTGAACTCGTACGACGCCACGGCGCCGGTGCTCGTCGTTCCCAGGGTGGTGGAGCCGACCGGCAGGGCCTGTGCGCTGAGCGCCCCCGCAGAGACGATGGCCAACCCCAACGCGCCACACGCCGTCAAACCGATCCGTCGAAATACCGAAAACACGGGCATTGCGTTCTCCTTAGGCTTTGGCGATTCCGAACACATGGCGCAACCGCCCCACCGCGGGCGGGGGGGGGCAATCGATCCGCCGGCATCCGATCCACGGCCCCACGGCGACACACCGCTAAAAATACGGGTGTGGGAGGTACCCGCAAGCAGACACGACTCGGCCACGCCCAAGCGCAGGTCCCGCTGTGGTCGGAGGGCGTACCGCCTATTATCCTGCATGAAGCCTTCCGCTGCCAGCGGGACTTCCACCCGGGAAAACCATGTCCTTTGACGCACTGCTGCGCGGCGTCCGTCCCCGCCAGTGGGCCAAGAATACGCTCGTCTTTGCGCCGGCGATCGCGGCGCACCTCGTATTCGATGTCGCTCTCGCGGGTCGCCTGCTGATGGGTCTGGCGGTATTCTCCGGCGTAGCGGGGGCATCCTACCTGTTCAACGACGTCCGGGATGTGGACGACGACCGGTGGCACGTCACCAAACGCAACAGGCCCTTTGCGGCGGGACAGATGTCCGCGCGTGCGGCACTCGTGGCCGCCGCGGTGATCGCCACCCTGAGTTTGGCACTCGCCATGATCCTATCGCCGCGGTTCGCCGGCGTGTTGGCCGTCTACGGCCTGGGCGCAACGGCGTACTCCGTAGGACTCAAACGCTGGGCCGCCGTCGACGTGATCGTGCTGACGGCGTTGTACGCGACCAGGGTCGTTGCGGGAGCGGTTCTCGTCGACGTTCACCTGACCCGTTGGTTTCTCGCGTTCACGATCTTCGCGTTCGGCTCGCTGGCATTGGCCAAGCGCGTCGCCGAGACGCAGGACGTGGCTGCGCGCCATCTCGATGTCATGGCGGGCCGTGGCTACAACGGTGATGATCTTCCAGTCTTGACCGCGATGGGTGGCGCCTCGGTCATCGCGAGTGCGTTGGTGTACAGTCTGTACATCATGGGCGAGGAAGCGAGCGCTTTGTACGACACCCCCGGTTTCCTGTGGCTCGGGCTGGCACTCTTCGTCTATTGGATGCTGCGCATGTGGCTGTTCGCGGGCCGCGGCGTGCTCCGTGAAGATCCCATAGCGTTCGCCGCGCTGGACCGCGCCAGCTATGTCGTGGTCGCGGCGTTCCTGCTCACCATATGGATAGCCGCTTGAACATCTGCGCGAATTGGTAGAGGCGGTGCTTGAGGGCGGACACTTCCCGTTCGGGTAGGTGACGGTTCGCTGAGCGCAGCCCGTGCTCTCTCATTCCAACCGCATTCTCTTCGTCACATCGGCGCTGTCGTCGTTTGAGAACGATGACAGTGTCAGGTCTTTCCCGCCGGTGTTCTTCACGGCGTGGGTTACGCCCGCCGTATGCACACGGCCACACTTCCCCGGCCGTCAAATTCGTCATATCACGGTCTTGCAGGGTTGCGGCGGCGCGTCCAAGATTTCCGCCAACGTCGTGAGCCCGCGTGCGAGCGTGTCGCGATCCGGGACCGAGCCGAGCGTGATGCGCACGGCGTAGGGTGCGGCCGCGCGGCCCGCCACGAAGATTTCCGCCGGCGAGACCAACACGCCGCGCATCTTCGCCTGCGACACGAAGTCGTCGGTGCACCACGGCTCGGGCAGCTCCAGCCACAAGTGCTGCGCCATGGGGTGCGACGTGAAGCCGAACCGCCCCAGCGTCGATTGGGCAATCTCTTGCCGCGCGGCAACCTCTTGGCGCTTCCACTCCATGATCCGGTTGGCGGTCCCGTCGAAGATCCACTCGGCGACGACTTCGCCCATCGGCGGTGACGCGAGAAACGTCGTGCGAAGGCGTCGGGCCTGAGGCCGTCCTGGTCCATCGCCACGCCCTTGAGGCGGAGGTGCAGGTGATGGCCGAGGGACTTCATCCCGCTGTAAGTGAGTTCTTCGGTCAATACCGTGTCGCCCGGGTTGGCGAGCGTCGCAAACGTGACGGCCATGGCGTGCTGCGCCCCCGACGTCACCAGCACACGATCGGGAGACGCCGCCACTCCGGCCCGCTCCATCCACAACGCTCCCGCGGTGCGCTGTCGCTCGCTGCCGCGTTGCGGCTGATAGTCGAGCATCATCCACGGGTCGCTGTCCGAAATCACCCGGCCCATGCTGGCCGCGAGCTCCGGGGCGTGCGCGTACGGCAGCAAGGCGTTGACCGTGAAGTCGATGATCGACGAATCCGCGGTCGACCGTTCGCGCCGCGTGGAACTCCGCCCCCGCCTCACGAAGGTCCCGCGCCCCACCTCACCACTCACCAATCCGCGGCGTTCTGCCTCCGCGTACCCGCGTGTGACGGTCGTCAGCGCCACGTCGAGCCCATCAGCCAGCTCGCGGTGCGTGGGAAGCCTGGAGCCGGGCGCCAGGCCGCCTGTGTCGATTTCTCGAGCGATCGCCTCCGCCAGGGCTAGGTAGATCGGCCCGTCAGCCCGGGAAAGATCCGGTATCCAAATTGTCATACGTACAATAGTATCGCTTGACCTGTGACAATGCAATGATTTGGTTGCCATAGCACCGGTACTACAAAGAGAAATGTATGCATACAATCGGACGCTCAAGGATTTCTTTGCCGCGGATAGCGTGGCTCGCTCTGGCGCTCATATGGGGAAGCACGTGGTTGGCCGTGCGGATTGGGCTCGAAACGCTCCCCCCCTTCACGTTTGCCGGGCTCCGTTTCCTCATCGCGTCGGTGGTCCTGCTGACGGTCCTGGCGATTCGGGGCACGCGGCTGCCGCGCGATCCCGCCGACTGGCGGCTCATCGTCTCGACCGCGGTGTTCGGTTTTGCCGTGAGTTATGCGGCGCAGTTCTGGGGCATGCAGTTCGTGCCGTCGGGACTCGCCGCCGTGATGTTCTCGACGGTGCCGCTCTTTACGATGCTGTTCGCCCACGCCGCGCTGCCGAGCGAGCCGATCACGGTGCGCAAACTGGTCGGTGTTGTGGTGGGGATCCTGGGGGTTGCGTTCATCTTCGCCGATCAGCTCGCCACCACCAACCCGCGGGCGGTCCTCGGGGTGGTAGCGTTTCTCGTCGGAGCCGCGGCGCTGGCCGGTTCTCAAGTTGCCGTGAAAGCCAAGGGCGCCGGTCTGGATCCGCTGGTGCTCGCAGCGCTGCAGATGGCCGTGACGAGCATCGTGCTGCTTGGTCTCGGCGCCACGATCGAAGGAGGCCGCTTGCAGTGGACGTTATCCGCCGCCGCCTCATTGGCGTATCTGGCGTTGGTCGGATCGGCCTTCGCGTTCAGTCTGTTCTACTGGCTGCTCAAACACATGCCGGTCACCAAGACGCTGTCGGTGATGCTCACCCATCCGCCTATCGCGATCCTCCTGGGATGGATGGTGCTCGGCGAGTCATTGAGTTGGAGAGTGTTGGCGGGGGCGGCCACCGTCGCGTCCGGGCTGTGGATGATTCTGCGACCGGAGGCGACGCCCCACCGGACACGTGCGCGGGCGTTCGCCCGTTGGCGCGTGGGAATTCGTGAGCTGCCCACGGTCTGCACCGCGCAGTCTGGGTTACCCGATGCGATCGCGAAGGAGTTGAGATGAACACGCCATCCCACGGCACGGAGAAGACTCTCGACCCCGCCGACTGGCAAGCGATGCGTGCACTGGGCCACCGCATGGTGGATGACATGATGGAGTACCTGGAAACCCTTCGCGACCGGCCGGTGTGGCAGCCGATTCCAGATCGCGTACGCGCGCGTTTCGGCAGCCCGGTGCCGGAGGCCCCGGAAGGGGCGGAGAGTGCATACGACGACTTCGTGGAAAACGTCCTGCCGTACCCGCACGGCAATCTGCACCCGCGTGCCTGGGGGTGGGTGAACGGCCAGGGCACGCCCTTCGGAGCCCTCGCAGATTTCGTGGCTTCGGTGATGAACACGAACGCGCACGGCGGGGACAACGCCGCGTCGCTGGTGGAAGCGCAGGTGATAACGTGGTTCAAAGATCTTCTCGGGTTTCCCTCGGATGCGAGCGGGCTCCTGTTGAGTGGGGGATCGATGGCGAATCTCGTTGGCCTAGCGATTGCACTAAATGTCAAAGCCGAGGTGGACGTGCAGCAGGTAGGACTCGCCGCGGCGCCGCGGCGGATGGTGCTGTACGCGTCGTCACAGACCCATTTGTCGGTCACCAAGGCCGTTCGCTTGCTCGGCCTTGGCGCGGATGCCCTGCGTGTGATTCCGGTTGATGAGCGCTTTCAGATCGATCTCGTCGCGCTCAACGAGGCGCTCGCGTCGGACAGGGCGGCCGGTTTCCATCCTTTCTGTGTCGTGGGCAACCTGGGAACGGTCAACACCGGTGCGGTCGACGATCTCACGGCGCTGGCCAACTTGGCGGCTCGCGAACGCCTTTGGTTTCATGTGGACGGTGCCTTCGGCGCGTTGGCGGCGCTGTCGCCCGAGCTGCGAGGCATGACAGCGGGAATGGAGCGGGCCGACTCGTTGGCGTTCGATCCACACAAGTGGATGTACATGCCGATCGACGTCGGGTGCGTGCTCGTTCGCGACGCGGAGCACCATCGCAACACCTTTGCCGTGAAGGCCGACTACCTGACCCAGCTACCGGGCGGACCGTCCGCTACGCCTAACTGGTTCAGTGACTTCGGCATTCAACTGTCGCGACGCTTCAGCGCGCTCAAGGTATGGATGAGCTTGAAGGAGCACGGAGCAGGCAAGTACCGCGCCCTCATCGCACAGAACGTCGAGCACGCCCGGTATCTGGCGCGGCTGATAGACGAATCACCCCATCTCGAGCTGCTGGCTCCGATGGCGCTGAACGTCGTGTGTTTCCGATTCGCACCGGTTGGCGCTGAGGTCGAGTCGTTGGACGAGCTGAACGAACGGCTCCTCGTGCGGCTGCAGGAAAGCGGCGTCGCCACTCCCTCGCACACGGTTATCAACGGCAGGTTCGCACTACGCGTGGCGAACACAAACCACCGCACCCGCGCCGAGGACTTTGACGTGTTGGTTAGCGAGGTGGTCCGCCTCGGCCACGCATTGATATTAGAAAGGAGAGGTGCCGTATGCAGTACTCCATGAACACCACTCCGTGCATCCTGGAGCCGGCGTGGTCCCGCGTAATCACCCGGCCACAACGGCGTGTCATCCGCGGCGCGACGCGTTTGCTCACGGCACCCTTATTTCACGTGGACGCGTTTGCGCGGCGACCCTTCGAGGGCAACCCAGCCGCCGTCTGCTTGCCGAGCCGGCCGCGCCGCAAGGAGTGGATGCAGCAGGTGGCGGCTGAGATGAATGTGTCCGAGACGGCGTTCGTCGTCCCGACGTTCGGCGGGTTCGATCTGCGTTGGTTCACACCGACCGGGGAGGTTTCTCTCTGTGGACATGCGACGCTGGCGGCTGCACACGTTTTGTGGGAGACCGGACAGGTTGCAGAACGGAGCGAGGTGCGTTTTCGCACCCGGTCCGGACCCCTCATCGCTCGTAGGGTGGATGGCTCGATCGAACTGAACCTACCGAGCCGTCCGGTGGTCGAGACGAGGCAAATTCCGCGTGCGGTGCGGATCGCGCTCGACGTGTCGCCTATCTCCGTTGGACGCACCCTGGAGCAGGCGCCGGAAAACGCCGACTTCGTTGTGGAACTGGAAGGCGAGGCCGCGGTTCGTGCCGTGCGACCCGATTTCGCCGCGCTACGGAGCGTGCCGGGTGGCGTGATCGTCACCGCCCGGGCGGACGACCCGCAGTACGATTTTGTGTCGCGCTACTTCGCGCCGTGGTGGGGAATCGATGAGGATCCGGTAACCGGTTCGGCCCATTGCGCCCTGGCACCGTATTGGGCCGGGCGTTTGGGAAAGACGAAGCTGGTGGGTCGGCAGATTTCGGCGCGCGGTGGCGTGGTCGAGGCGCGGGTGGATGGCGACCGGGTGCATCTGTGCGGTCGCGCGGTCACGG
>JADFPO010000025.1 GCA_022562295.1 Gemmatimonadota bacterium | reverse complement strand
ATCACGTTCATCGCGGCGCGGGCAACCTGGCGGGCGTTCATGTTCGCTTCGGTCTGCGCCACAAACCGCGAGTTGTGGATCAGCATCTGCGTCAACGCCACGCCCATGATCCCCGTCACGGTCGCCGCGATCAGGAGCTCGATCAGTGTGAAACCCTTCGAGTTGCGTTTCATCAGAACGGGGAAACCGGGCGTGATTTGAAGCGAACCACCAGCAGCGTTTCGGGCAATGCAGTGAAAAGGCCCGTAGGGGAGATTACCACGGTGATCTGTTTCGTTTTGGCGCCAGCAGTCGTCACTGAAATACATCGGTTGTAGCCCATCAATCCGCTTGAATCGGCGGTGCATCCACTCGCCCCGTCGATACTGTCCCAGGGCAAGGATCGCATGTGGGCGGCTACTTTCTGCACCGCTGCCGTTCGGTAGGTTGTAGCCGCCGAGGATCGGCTCTGCTGCGCCACTTGAAACATGAGCCCTCCGAGCGCAAGGAGCACCACGCTCATGATGGTGAGCGCAACCATGACCTCTAATAGCGAAAACCCATTGCGATTCACGGTGATATCCCAATTCACGGCGTGAGGATCCGAATCTGCCCCGCGCGCGTCATGCGCACCTTGCGCTCGAACCCGTGAAGCCCCAACGTAAAGATTATCGTCTCGCGGTTCACGCCGTTAGGAAACAGCTCCACTGACGTTGGCGTGGATTCAACTAAGTCCAGCCCGAAATCCGAATCGGGTCCGAGCAGACGAGTGCGGTACACGTTGGTAGCGTCGTCTCGGTCCCGAATCAAATATTGCTTTGTCGAACTCGCCACGATCACCGCGATGGGTCTGCGATACCTGACGGCCAACATCTGAGCATACTGCAGATCTCCTGCCACCACGTTGGCCGCCGCGCGCACGTTGGCATGCTCGAGCGCGGGAGCAAGCCGCACCACGCCGAAACCCATCAAGATACCGGCGATGGCGATGACCAGCACCATCTCGATCAGCGTGTAACCGCCGATCCTCGCGATTCGGCTCATCTGCATCCTAGGCCGCCCTCTTTGTCGCATCGAATATTGAGCTGGCTCACCCTTCGTGCCGTGATGGAAGTCACCAAACGATCCGCTAGCCCGGCAACTGCGCCGAGGTTACCCCTGTAAGATAACTGCTTGCCCGGCACGGAGTTAGCCGCCCCGTCGCGTGAGAAGAAAAGCAATCACACCGGGAGCCTGAGACGGGCCTCGCAACCACTTGCGGACTCACGGTTTACCAGCATGAGGTTGCCCCCATGGGCCTCCGCGATCTGACGGCTCAACACGAGGCCAATCCCCGATCCCTGGGGCTTGGTGGTAAAGAAGGGCACGAAGAGGTTGTCGGTATTGGAGAGCCCCGGACCGTCGTCCTGCACCCAGATCTCGACGTAGCCGTCTGCCCCGCGGCCCGCCGCCCAGCCGACGCGGACGCCACCACCGGTTTCCAGCGCGGCGTCCGCCGCGTTGCGTACGAGGTTGATGAGCAGTTGGTCGAGCTGATCGCCGTCGGCGGCAATGGTCAGCTCGGGTCCGTGGAGAACCGCGACGGGGATGCGTGTCTCCAACCGCGCCACCCTGTTGACCCAAGTGGCGACATCGAGTTGGCCGAGTCGGGGCTTGGGCAGATGGGTGAGCTTGGCGTACGACGCCATGAATCGACTCAGCGCTCCGGATCGTTCCGTGATGATGGACAGACCCTGTCCGAGGTCTTTTTCCCAATCCGGTGGACGCGGGTTGCGTGTGAGGATACGCCGCATCGTCCCGGCCAAGGACTGGATCGGCGCCAGCGAATTGTTGATCTCGTGGCGCAGCACCTGTACCAAACGCTGCCATGCCTGACGCTCCTCGTGGCGCAGGGCGCGAGTCAGGTCGGACAGCACGACGAGTTGGTGGGGCAGCCCGCTCTCCCGGAACACGCTGCGGCGCAGTTCCCATCTGCCGCCGAGGCCCGTGAAGGCGTGGTCCATCAGGCGGGGGGTTTCGCCTTCCAAACACTGCGCTAGATCCAGCTCCTCTGCGGTCTTTCCGATCAAATCGGCCGATCGCCTTCCCAAGAGGCGCTCGCCGCCCCGGTTGACGAGTCTGAGCGTGGCACTGCCGTCGAACGTGAACGCCGCGACGTCGATCTCTTCCATGACTTTGGAGAGGAGCGCTGTTGCTTCGAGCGCGTCGAGGCGTTGGCGATGGAGTGTCTCTCCCAACGTGTTGACTTCGAGCATGGCGAGACCGAGCGCGTCATCATCGCGATACTGTCGCGCGCGGATGGAGTAGTCACCCTCTTGCAGGGCTCCCAGCATGTTCGAGATCGTCTGGAGCGGCCGGACCACCTGCGCTCGAAGCACGAGGGCGAACCCCAGCCATGACGAAACCATGAAAACGGAGAGAGTCCACTGGACCCGGGCCGACCATTGGCCCGTCCACAGCAGCACCATGGCCACCACCACGGCCGGCAGGCCCGCCGCGAGCGCCATGAGAAAGAGTCTCACGTCGTGACTGAGGGGTTTTCTCTTTCTCTCAGGCTCCGACGTCATGGATACCGTGCCGCTGTAAGCGTCGGTACAGAGCGCTGCGGCTCAAGCCCAAGGCGTCGGCCGCTTCGCTCACGTTGCCGCCGCACCGGTCCAGCGCTTTTTGAATCAGATGCCGCTCTGCCTCGTCGATCGTCATGTTCTCGAGGCGGGATCCGCCCTCCGAGCGTTCGCGTAGCCCTAGGTCCGCGGCGGTGATGGCAGGGCCCTGGGCCATGAGGATCGATCGCTCCACCACGTGGGCAAGTTCGCGCACGTTGCCCGGCCATGAATGCGTCCTGAGGGCCTTCATCGCCGATGCGTCGAACTCGTACTTCCTGCGATATCGATTGTTCAGCTCTCCCAGATAGTGTGCTGCCAGCGCCGGAATGTCCTCTCGGCGGTCCCGCAGGGGCGGGAGACTGATCTCCACCGTATTCAGACGATACAGCAGATCCTCGCGGAAGTTTCCGTCGTCGATTTCCTTTTGAACGTCCGCGTTGGTGGCCGTAAAGATCCGCACGTCGACGCGGCGCATTTTCGACGAGCCGACTCGCTGCAACTCGCCAGTCTCGATCACGCGCAGCAGCTTGGCCTGCTCCTTCAAACCGACGTTGGCGATCTCGTCCATGAACAACGTGCCACCGTCGGCCAGCTCGAAGCAGCCCACGCGATCGGTCTTGGCGTCGGTAAAGGCTCCCCGCACGTGACCGAACACCTCGCTCTCGAAGATTCCTTCCGACAATCCGGCCGCGTTGACGGTCACCAACGCGTTCTCCGAGCGCTCTGAGGCCGCGTGCAGCCACCGTGCGACGACTTCTTTTCCCGTGCCGTGCTCGCCGACGATGAGCACATTGGCGTCCGATGGGGCGATGCGTTCCATCAGCTGCAACACCGGCTGCATCGCACTCGCTTCGGCGATGAGAACGGGCAGCCCGTCGCGCCGCAGTCGGCGATTCTCGTCCTCGAGGCGCTGGCTCCGTCGCAATGCTTGCCCCAACTCGAGCTGGGTGCGGACAGTGGCCAGCATGCGACCGTCTTCCCACGGCTTCTCGATGTAGTCCTTCGCACCGCGGCGCATGGCCTCCACGGCGCCCTCGACGCTTCCCCACGCCGTCATGACGACGACGGGCAACGTGCCGTCCAACGTGCGGATCTTCGCGAGCAGGTCGAGACCCTCCTGCCCCGACGTCGTGTCGCGAGTGTAATTCATGTCGATCAGCACAAGGGCGTACTCACTCGACGCGATGGACTCGACGGCTGCGGTCGGGGATGTCACGGTGTCGGCTTCGATGCCCTCACCCTTGAGTAGCAGTCGGATTGCCTCGAGGACGTCCCGCTGATCGTCGGCGATCAGAATCCTGGGTCGGTGAGAGTTTCCTAGCACTTGAGGTGCCGGTTCCCAGTGTCCGGTGTCGTTCTTTTGCTCACGTACGCTCGCGTTGTCAAATCCAAGCCAGATATATCGCCTGTGGCGGTCTCGCAGCAACCGCGAGGGCCCGAGTCCACACCCACACTAGCAACCGACGTGCCTCATGGTGAGCACCCCGTAACTTAATGTATTACAAGAGGTTGTGATTTCTTTCGACACCGCGTTGCGGCACGACTTGCCCGCTTCTGGGACGATGCGTCTCAACTTCGGAACAGTGGAGGATGACGATCTCTTCAGCTTCCGTTTTTTTGTTTCGCCCGAGGATTTTGGGGTAGACGCTGTTCTTTTCCCTCGGCTCCCAGGCTCCTCTGTGATCTCATCCGCGGCTTCAACATGGTGCCGTTGCAGACTCACACCATATCACAAAGAAAATTGAGGGGGGCCGGAGGTCCGCGACGATCTGCCCCATCCGCGGTGAACCAAGGGCTCTCTCCCCTTCGCTGACGCCGCGCCCTTCTCAGGGCTGCCGGCCGGGATATGGTAACGCGGATGACGCAAAAAAAGCGGATTGCCGCCGATCGTTTGAGGGTTGTGCCGTTCACCACCGGAGAGGTTTCAACAACGTGAACCAACGCCGTTCCGCTCGTCTGCCCATCTGCCCATCCGCCCGCCCTACCGCTTCGTGATGATCTCGATCACGCCGCCCTGCACGCCGGCGCCCCAGCGGGTCGTCGCGTCGGAGGCGCGGATAAAGCGGATCTCCTGGATGTTTCCGACGTGTACCGCTCTCAATTCGTCGAGCTGGCCGCGTATCACGTCGTCGATGGCGACCTGTGCGCCGAGCCGCCCACCCACCGTGATCAGGTCCGGCCCGCGCGCCTGTAGCCAATGCGGGCGAAGCTCCCGAACCGCCTCGAACGCCGTTGCGGTTTGGCTCGTGGCGATCTCTTCGGCGGTGATGACGGTGGATCGCCTGGGGGCGGGGGCGGGACCGCCGCCTTCGATTGCGCTGCCGGTCGTACAGGCGGTGGCGGCGGTCGAGGCCGCGAGCAACAGAGCGGTGAGTACGGAGCGGTTCATGGCAGGGCTGTGGTGCCTATTGCTGTTTATCTACGACCCAGCCGTCCAGGAGTTCGATGATCCGATCGCTGTAGGCAGCATTGGCCTCGGAGTGCGTCACCTGAACGATGGTCGTTCCCTCCGAGTTCAACCTCTTGAACAGCTCCATGATTTCGCGGCCCTGGCTGGTGTGCAGGTTCCCCGTGGGCTCGTCGGCGAGGATCAGCTTTGGGTCGGCGATCACCGATCGGGCGACTGCCACCAATTGCTGCTGGCCGCCCGACAACTGGCTGGGATAGAGATCCTTTTTTCCGACGATGTGAAAGCGGTCCAACGAGTCAGCCACGATGGCCGCCCTCTCCGAGCGTTTTACGTTGCGGTACGAGAGCGGGATATCCAGATTCTCGTACACCGTCAGGTTGTCGAGCAGGTGGTACTGCTGGAATACGAAACCGATGTATTGCTTGTGGAGCTCGTTGCGGTGCTTGGTTTTCAGCTCGTGCACGGGGTTGTCGTACAGCCAGTACTCGCCGTTCCATGCACCATCCAGCATCCCGATGATGCTCAGCAGGGTAGTCTTGCCTGCCCCGGATGGGCCCATGATGGTCACGAACTCACCCTCTCGGATCTCAATATTAATTTGGCGCAGCACATACGTCCGGCCGGCGCCGGACTCATAGAACTTCTCTAGGTTTCTGAACTTTATCATGACGTCGACTGTTGCATTGTTGAGCTACGAGCTACGACTCGCCTCGTTCGCTCGCCTTCCCATCTGCCCGCCTGCCCGCCTGCCCGACTGCCGCCCGCCCGCCCGCGAGTCAAAATACAATAGGGTCTCTGGAATTGCGACAGTGGCAGCTTCCCGCGCCCAAACAAAACGGCGCCCCTGCTTGAGGGGCGCCGTTCGTTAACCGGCAACGCTCACACCCTATTGGGGGGCGCCGGCGCTCTCTTCGACGACGCGGCCGTCAAACAGATGAATGGAGCGTTCCGCGTAGTGGGCGTAGCGCGGGTCGTGCGTCACCATGACGATCGTCGCTCCCTCACCGTGCAGTTCGCGCATCAAGTCCATCACGGCTTCGCCGTTGGTGGAGTCGAGGTTTCCAGTGGGTTCGTCGGCCAACACGAGGAGCGGATCGCCGCCCACTGCGCGGGCCACCGCGACACGCTGCTGTTGACCACCCGACAACTGCGCCGGATAGTGCTTGATCCGGTGAGCCATACCGACCTTTTCGAGCGCGTCATGAACCCGCTTCTTGCGCTCGGCGCCCGGCATCCCGCGATACGTGAGCGGAAGCTCCACGTTCTCATACACGGTCAGGTCGCCGATCAAGTTGAAGGCCTGGAAAATGAATCCGATCTGACGGTTCCGAATGTAGGCGCGCTGCGAGGCGGTGAGCCCCACGACGGGCTCGCCGTCGAGCAGGTATGTACCTTCGGTCGGCGAATCGAGCAGCCCGAGGATTGAGAGCAGGGTGGTCTTGCCGCAGCCGGACGGGCCCGCGATCGCTACGTACTCACCCGGCTGGATGCTCAGATGGATTCCCGACAAGGCGTGCGTCTCCACCTCTTCGGTAAGGAACACCTTCTTGATGCTGTTGAGTTCGATCAAGGGCTTGGCGGAAGCATCCATGTGCGTGTCACTCCTTAAGATGCGAGCCGCGCGTCGGCGCGTGGGCTCGAGTCGTGTCTCCTGTTCCCAATCATATCACCAACCAGCTAAAGGGTTTGCGGCGCGTTGCCCCGGGCGTTTGCGTGGTCCCGACTCGTCCCCTCCAGGCGAGGACCCTACCTGGCGGTAGGGCCGTGCAACGACGCCGCTAACCCCTGTTTTCGTTTCTCTCCGTAACGTACGCTTTCCGTAGGCTCCCGGTTTCACTTGAACGGTCAGGGTTTCACCTGAGGCGCACCCGCTCGAACGCGTCCCAGCGCGCCATGTCGGATAAGATGACCGAGTCGCCTTCAACCAACCCACTCTGGACCTCGACCTCATTCACCGAGCTCACACCCAACAGCACGGTCACTCGAACCGCGTCATTGGTTCCCGGTACGAGCCGGAAGATCCCTATTCTCTGACGAGCCGAGCCGAATGCCGGCCGACCCATGTGGAGCACGTCCGCCAGGCGCTCGATCTCGATGGTACCGTCGACGCTCAGGTCCGGCCGGGCACTGGGCGGAAGCTTGTCCACTTCCAGAGTCACCTCGACCCTGACGGTACCGTTTTCGGCTGCCGGGTCGATATGGCGAACTCGCCCCGGAATCGTGTCCGTGCGGGTGTCGATAAATGCGACCTGGCCAACCACGACGTTCTGGACCTGTGTCTCGGGAATGCGCAGATCCGCCCTCAGCAGACCGGGCTGGACTAGGCGGGCGAGCAACTGCCCCGCGTTTACCCACTCCCCTTCCTCGAGAGGAAGATCGCGAATCACTCCGTCGACGGGCGTCCTGACCTGCATCTGGGCCAACTGATTTTGCCGGAACCTGCTCATCTCCTCGAGCCGCTGGATCTGTCGCAGTTGGACCTCGAATTGCTCCTGCATCGATTGGGTC
Source organism: Gemmatimonadota bacterium (assembly GCA_022562295.1). Lineage (GTDB taxonomy): Bacteria > Gemmatimonadota > Gemmatimonadetes > Gemmatimonadales > GWC2-71-9 > B3T1B10. Next base: position 31,540 of record JADFPO010000025.1, on the reverse strand, counting down.
ATGACCTCGAGCCGATTCTGCTCGATCGCCAGGCGGGCCTCCAGCTCGATAGCTAGTTCGCGCGACGCCTCCAGATCGGCCTCGGAAATCAGGTTCTGTTGCTCCAGCTCCTCATTGGCCGCGATGGCACGTTTGGCCGCGAGGAACTGGGTGCGCATGTTGTAAACCGCACCCTCCTGCGCCAATCGGCCATTGGTCAGGTTGGACTTGAGGCTGATGAAGTTGGCTTCGGCCTGCGATACGTTTTGCTCGGCTGTCAACGCCAGCAACTCGATATCCGGGTTGCTCATGCGGAGGATGATGGTGCCGGCGCCTATCGAATCGCCTGGGAGGTGATACTTCTCTTCCACGCGGCCGGAGTTGAGGGCCGAAACGTACCGAATCCGCTCGGGCACCAGGGTGCCGGGCCCGCGCACCTGCCGCACGAGTTCGCCGCGCACGACCACCCCCATCCAGATCGCGGCCCGATCCACGCGGGGCGCTGCCGGCTTCAGCTGAGACAGCCCGACCGTGGTCGCGACCACGGCCGCCACCCCGACTCCACTGAGGATGTACTTTTTGGGGCTTCTCTTCTTCTCGCGAGGTATATCCATGCCTTCGTTTCCTCAGAATCGTGACGGAATCGACAGTCCCCCAACGCGGAGTCCAGATGCACGGAGCATGCCGGTTTCCGTGGTGCTGATTAAGTCGTTGTAACTATGCGACTTACGAGTGACAACGTCGCTGCCGCCAGCCCCATTTGGAGTTCGCTTGTGGGATGTGAGGTCCCACATGCGAACAGACCCGTCAACAGGCTGGCACGCCCCAACTACGAGCGTTTCATTGCGAAAGTGTCGGTTTCGATCTGGGACATGGTAGCCTGAGTCGGAAACCCTGGTTGCGCTGTGGGTTACGGTGACTGGTGGCTCTTGACATCGTGCGCTTTTTTTGACCCATTATGCGTGTATTCTTCGGGTTGGGAAACGAACCGAGAATCGGCAGCTTTCGAAGAATCCCCTCGACCGTAAGGGAGCGGCGCGAGTCGCTCAGCGTGATCGATATTCAGTCGCATCATTCACTCCAACGGAGGTTTGCAGTATGAAGCAGATTGGAAGTTGGCTGCGAAGCGCGGCGCCATCGGTAATTGGCGCGGCGGTCTTCGCCATCATGATGGTCCTGTCGGCGCCGGCGAGCGCGCAGACGGGCACCATCGAAGGGCGGGTGACACAACGTAGCGGGGAGCCGCTGGCCGGGGCCCAGGTGGCCGTGGTGGGCACCAATATCGGGGCCCGGACCGACGACGACGGCCGGTTCGTGCTGCTCAACGTGCCGGCGGGGCGCACGCAGATCCGCGTGCTCCTCATCGGATTCACGATGGGGACGGTCGATCTGGCGGTCATCGCCGGCAGCGTGACGACGGCGAACGTCGAGCTGAACACGAGCGTGCTGCGATTGGACGAGATCGTGGTGACGGGCACGGCGGGCCAGGCGCGGCGGCGCGAGGTGGGCAACTCGATAGCCCAGATCAGCGCCAACGACGTGCTGTCGCCACCGTCGGACATGAGCCAGATGCTGCAGGCGAGGGCGCCTGGGGTGCAGGTGATGCAGACCAGTGGCATGTCCGGGGCCGGATCGCAGATCCGGCTGCGCGGCGCGGTGAGCGTGAGTATGAGCAACATGCCGCTCATCTACATCGACGGAGTGCGGGTGCGCTCGGAGGGCTTCCGCCGCAATCGCCCGCCCGTGGGCTTCACGGGTCGGTCCGGTAACATCGAGGCCAGCCCGTTGAACGACATCAACCCGGCGGACATCGAGCGGATCGAGATCATCAAGGGGGCGGCCGCGAGCACGCTGTACGGCACGGAAGCGGCTGCCGGCGTGATCCAGATCTTTACTAAGAGGGGCAAAGCGGGTGCGGCCGCTTGGACCATGCAGGTGGAGCAGGGCTTTGCCAACACGCGCCCCTTCGGGACGGATGAGAATCCGTTCGTGAATCTCAAGCCGTGTACGGAAGGCACCAGCTGTTGGGACCAGTGGACCCAGAACACCAGCATCGGCGGGTGTGGTGACAACGGATCGGGTCCGCCGGGGTCGAACGAAGTCGATAAACATTGCTCGTGGCTGCGCAACGCGTACCGGCAGAAATACGCGGGGTCGGTGGGTGGCGGCAGCGAGCGGTTCAATTACTTCCTGTCGGGCTCGTTCAACGACTACGATGGCGTGTTGCCGAACGACAACCAGAAGACGCTGGTTGGGCGCGGCAACTTCAGCTTTGACGTGTTCGACGACCTGCGGGTGGACGTGAACACGTCGTACACCAACAACCGGATCGCCAACACGGCCGCTGGCAATAACGCCCACGGAGTGACGCTGAACGTGATGCGCGCCGAGCGGAATTACTTCGGCGACAGCGACCCGAACAACCTGCGGCAGCTGTTGAATCAGGAGATCAAGACCGAGATCAACCACCTGGTGACCGGCACGACGATCAACTACACGCCGGTGTCGTGGTTCTCCAACCGCTTCACGTTGGGATACGACCTCGCGCAGCAGGAGAACCGGAACCTGCGGCCGTTCGGGTTCGTGCGAGCCCGGCGCGGGATTCTCTCCGACGAGCAGATCAAGTACCAGACCTTGACCGCGGACTACGCGGGCAACATCAACTTCACTATCTCGTCGAGCCTGCGGTCGACCTTCTCGTTCGGCGGGCAGAGTGTGACCGAGGAAGTGATTCGGACGACGGCTTACGGGCAGGACTTCCCGGGGCCGGGTGTGCCGACGGTGAGCAGCGCGGCGCTGTACATCGCAAGGGAGGATCGGATTCGCACGTTGAACGCGGGCTTCTTCATCCAGGATCTCCTGGCGTGGCAGGACAAGTACTTCCTGACGCTTGGGGCGCGGTTCGACGGCAACAGCACGTTCGGCAAGAACCTGGGCATCGAGGTGTACCCGAAGGCGCAGGTGTCCTACGTGATCTCGGATGAGGATTTCTTCCCCGAATCCATGGGCGAGATGAAGCTCCGGGCCGCGTTCGGATTCTCTGGGCGGGCGCCGGATGCGTTCGACGCGATTCGCACGTGGGATCCGATTCCGGTGGATGCGAACCCCGGCTTCACGCCTGGCAACGTCGGCAACGCCGACGTGGGGCCGGAGAAGACGCGGGAGATCGAGGTCGGGGTCGACTGGGCGTTTATGGACAACAAGGTCTCCGCCGACTTCACGTATTACCAGCAGAAGACGACGGACGCGTTGTTCAACGTGCGGCAGGTGCCGAGCCTCGGCTTCCTGAGTAGCCAGGCGGCCAACGTAGGTAAGATCGAGAACAAGGGCATCGAGTTGAGCGTGAACGTGATCGTGATCGACCAGCCAGACTTTGGCCTGGATGTGGGAAATAACTTCTACACCAACAAGAGTGAGGTGCTCGATCTCGGGGCGGCGGTGCCGTTTGGCGCCGGCGGTGGTTGGGTAGAAGTGGGTCTGCCGGTCATGGTGATGACGGGCATCATCACCCGCAATCGCGACGCGATCGCCGCGCCGGATACGGTGTGCGGCCCGACCTGCGCGGCGAACGATGAGTTCCCGTTCGGTCCGCAGCAGCCGACGTTCACCTGGGGTCACAGTCTGACCCTCCGGCTGCCGGAAGGTATCACGCTCTCGGCCCGCGGCGAGTTGCAGACGGGCGCGTGGATCAACTTGGGTCAGGCCAGCGCCGCGCTATCGCGGTCGGTGCAACATCCGCTTTGCTCCAAAGCCCACGGCATCCTCAACGCTGCCGCGGCCGGCTCCGGAGATGCGTACTACGACGGCATCGGGCTCACCGCTTGGGAACGCCAAGCGTGCATTCCCGCAAACCACGACGGTGACCTCCACAAGTACAAGCAAGATTTTTGGAAGTTGCGTGATGTGACCGCGCGGATCCCAGTGGGCTTCGCCTTCCAGCAGTTGAACTCGGCGGTGCTGACGTTCACGTTGCAGAATTACTTCCGCAACATGTTCGATCTGCCGATGTTCGATCCCGAGATGGTTGGCCGTAACTCCGTATCCAGCCAAAACCGCAGCATCAGCGAGCACGTGCCGCCGCCGGCGATCTTCACGGCGTCCCTACGTGTGACGTTCTAAGGGGGGGGCGATGATGAAATTCCAAACGATGCAGCACACGGCACGTTACCTCGCCCCGGCGATGGCGCTCGTGATCGCGGCGGGGTGCGATACGTCGGTCACCAACCCGGGGCCGGTGCAGGATGAGTTCCTAGACAGCCTCAACGCGCACCAGGCGGTGGTGACGGGGGCGAGCCGCAACCTGTCCGACGCGCTGGACCGGATTGCGTATTGGGGTGGAGCGTTGACGTATGAGATCAACCCGGCCGGCTCCACCGGCAGCTTCGGGATTCCGTCGTCTGTCCAGGCCGGACGGCTCGAACTGGATTTCTCCGCTGACTGGAAGCGCGTCCAGCTCGCCCGCTGGGCGGCGGAGAATGCCGGGGAGCGTTTCGCGCGCGTGTTGCCGGACATAGCAGGCGCGCCCGCGTTCGCGAGTTATGGTCCCGCGGCCGAGGCAGCGCTATTGGCGGGGTACGCGAACCGTCTGTTCGGCGAGAACTTCTGCCAGGTGGTGTTTGACGGCGGGGGTCCCGAGGCGTTCAGCGTGGCGCTGATCCGAGCGGAGGCCGCGTTTACCCAGGCGGCGAGCATCGCCAGCGCGGCCGGTGAGACAGACGTAGCGACAGCGGCGCAGGCGGGCCGGGCCTCGGTCCTGGCAGATCTGGCCTCGTACGGTTTGGCGTCTTGGACGGATGCGGCCGCCGCGGCGACTGGGATCGCGAATACGTTCGTGCATACGGCGAACTATTCGGACCAGGACCAGTCACAGGGCAACTACATCATGATTGCGAGTCCCGGTCTCGGGACGTACCGGGCCCACACGACGTGGGGGACGTTCTACGAGGACTACTTCCGGACGACGGGCGACACCCGCGTCGCGTGGGTGGTTGATCCGGCACAACCGTTCGGCGACGCCGGTGTATCCAAGTTCGGCGGCAATGTGACCCTCCTGCCGCAGGACAAGTACAACGATCCGGAAGACCCGATCAATCTGTCGAGTGGTTGGGAGATGCGCCTGATCCAGGCCGAGGCGGCGTTGCAGACGGCGGGTGGCGCGGCCGCGGCGGTCGGGTTCATGAACCAGCGGCGCGCAGACCTCGGGCTGACCGCGTTGACGGTCACGACGGACGCGCAAGCGTACACCGATCTGAAGTTGGAGCGGGCGCTGGAGCTGTGGCTCGAGGGGCGGCGCTTGTTCGACATCCGTCGTTGGGAGGCGAACAACATCTCGGGCGGCATCTCCGATGTGCGGGACGGCATCTACGGCACGGGCACGGCTGGTAGCGGTGCTGCCATTGGCAATGAGACCGCAGTTGGCGTGTTGGACACCCAGCTCACCACGCTTGCGACCAACGCGAGGTGCTGGCTGATCGGTCGTAGTGAGGTTGAAACAAACACGGGTGTAAGCCGCTGACACCTTAACACCTTCTTTCACACTTTTGCCGACCCGCTGGCCTCAGGCCAGCGGGTCGCTTTTCTTGGGGCTACTCTTGGGTCGGCGGTGAGCGGTGGGCTGTGGGCTTTGGGCTTTGGGCGCTGGGCTGTTGAGTGATGAGCGTGAGAGGAGGAGGTAGCTGCTGTTTTCCACGAGTAAACTCGCGGCTCGGCCATTTGTCGCTGAAGCGACCCGCCGGCAGCCGGTAGCGCACCCACCTCGTTGAGCTACAAGCTACGAGCCGCGAGCGACGCTCCGTCTTGGACCGTCTTAGACCGTCCTAGACCGTCTTCGTCCTCCTGCCCGCCTGCCCGCCTGCCCGCCTGCCCGTCCGCCCGTCTGCCCATCTGCCCATCTTACGCCCTACTCCACCGTCCAGACTCTCGTGTCGGGATTGAACTGCGACCAGGCGAACCAGAACGCGACAAACGCGCCGTCGTAGATCGCCAGACGCGCACCGGTCATCGGCCCTTCCACCGCTACGCCCTCAACGTTCCACAGACTCTCCGTTTCCGTATCCATGAAACCGTCGGCCGCCGTGCGGATCGTGACCAGTTCACCGGCTACGGTCTGTGGAAGGTACGCCGCTGCCGTTCCAGCGGCGGCGTCCCACAGTACCAGCGCCGTGCCGCGGTCAGTGGCCAGCTGGATGATGGTCGTCGTCCCGGAACTCTCGAGGGCGCTGAATGGAAGGGCCATACCGCCGTCTTCACCCGGGATTCCCAACACTCTTTCCTTCAACGGTAGCCGCGGATCTACGGGGCCTTGCGTTCCGAAGAGCAGGAAATCATCGACTTCGTAAAACCCGTATGGGTAAAGCATGTAGTCGAAATCGAATCCGGTCTCGCTGCCCACGACCAACGTTTCCGGGTATCGATCCTTCCACGCTTCCCACAGCATCTCGAAGCCGCGCACGCGAACGAGCTGCGTCCCCTGTTTCGATCCGATGGCCGCCACCTCGCACATTTGGGGCCAGAGACTCTCGGTCTCCACGTCGAACATCACGAGATTGTTACGAAAGATGAGGCCCGAGACCCCAAACCGGCCGGCGCCGGCGGCGGTCGCATCAAAGACTATGGCGCTGCCGGTGAGCGGGCAGTATGTCACCGCCAGCACCCTCCCCCCCAGCTCGACGTTTACGATCTCGTGCCACCACAGAATGTTGTAGGGAATCGCCACCGGCGTCCCGTCCACCACCATGCCGACCACCCTGGCGTCGGGCAGATCGTCTCTCCCTTCGGCTAGCCGCACATAGTCGTCGAGGTATTGGGCGTCCGGGTGACCGCGAGGAACCAGCGTAGGGTTGACCAGCGCAGGGATGCCGCCCCGCCCCGCGCCTCCGGAAAACAGCATGTCCGACGTAACGTGACACCGCGGGAGCATCTGCGGGGTGAAGGGGTTCCCCGAACTGGGATCGTCCGGAGACTCCGCCGGACCGGCCCCACAGCCGGCCAGGGCGACCACGGCCAACAGGGCGGGGGCGAGACCGGTGTTTGCCCAACGCGTCATGATTCGGGGGGTTCGTGCCATTTACCGGCTGTCCGCTCGAGACTGGTCAGTAGTCAAGTAAACCGGGCCCGATCGGCAAAGGTTCCGGGCTTCGGTTTCGCGATGGGAAATTATGTGAATATATTTCCGGGAACTGCGACGGTGCGAGGGTTGCGAAGGAGGCGAGATGTCGGTTGCACGTTGGGCGATAGGTTGTTCCACGATACTGCTTTCTACTGGGTGCTTTGGGTATGTGCCCGCGACGTTGGATTCGGTACCGGTTGGCGCGCACGTTCGGGCCATGTTGTCCACCGAAGGCCAAATCATACTGCGAGATCGTGTCGGGATCGACACCCAGGTCCTACAGGGCGAGTTGCTGGAAAACGGTGGCGACGTCGTGCTGCTGGCGGTGCGAAGCGGCACGATAAGCGACGAGTTCGGTGGCCAACGGCCGCTGTTTCAGCGCATCGACATTCCAACCAGTCATATCCTGCGGGTGGACCTGCGACGGGTCGACCCGGTTCGCACCGGCGCCTTGGTCGGTGCTGGGGTTGGCGCCGCGGTCCTGATCATCAGGCAGGCCTTCGGAGATAGGAATCCCGGACAGGTAGACAATTCCGGCGGAGGGCCGGACGAACGTATCTCCTCTTGGACATCTCGATTGCCCTTTGCCATCCGTTAAAGAGTAGGCGGCCCTCCCACATGAAAGCCTTCCGCAAGGGTTTGGGCCCGTTCGTTGGGCTCGTTCTGTCGTGCGTGTTCCAAACGACGGACCTCTCGGCCCAGTACGACGTGCTCCTCAGGGGAGGCCGGGTGTTGGACGGGTCCGGCAATCCGTGGCGGCGTGTCGATGTGGCCATCCTGGACGGTAGGATCGCCGCGGTAGGAGATCTATCCGGGGCCTCCGCCGATCTCGAGCTGGACGTCTCGGGTCTCTACGTATCGCCGGGTTTCGTTGACGCACACTCCCACGCCGGTCCGGGCCTAGCGACCGAGGAACTGAGTCACGCACGACCATGGTTGGCCCAGGGCGTCACCACGGTGGTGGTCAACCCGGATGGCGGAGGCCCGACGGATATCCAAGCCCAGCGGGAGAGTTTGCTCGGAGACGGCCTGGGCGTGAACGTGGCACAGCTGGTCCCCCATGGGTCCGTCCGGCGCGCCGTTATCGGGATGGAGGATCGCGCGCCCACGGCTCAGGAACTGCAGCAGATGCGGGATCTCGTCAGGGTGGGGATGGAACAGGGAGCGTTCGGCCTCTCCAGCGGATTGTACTACGCTCCCGGGAGCTATGCGGCCACCGAAGAGGTGATCGAGTTGGCGCGCGTGGCGGCGGCATACGGCGGGGTCTATACGAGCCACATTCGAGACGAGGCAGACTACAACATCGGCCTGGTGGCGGCGGTAGACGAGGTGATTCGTATCGCCCGGGAGGCGGAAATCACCGGTATCGTCACGCACATCAAGGCCCTCGGCCCCCGAGTGTGGGGGTATTCGGCGGCGTTGGTGCACCGCATCCAGCGGGCGCGCGACCAGGGCGTCAGCGTTTTTGCCGATCAGTATCCATACGAGGCGTCGGGCACCAGCATCGGTGGGGCCCTGATTCCGCGCTGGGCTCAGGTTGGCGGAAGCGAAGCCCTGCTAGAGCGCCTTGCAACGCCGGAGGAGCGGAGCCGGATACGGGAAGACATCGTCGAGAACCTGGATCGACGCGGAGGCGCGGCGCGGTTGCAGTTCAGCAATCACCGAGCCGACCCGTCCATCGAGGGCAGAACGATGCAGGAGGTGGCGGATGAGCGTGGGGTGGAGCCGGCCGACCTGGCCATGGAACTGACCGAGGCCGGTGGTGCCGGACTGGTGTCGTTCAACATGGATGAGGGCGACATCGCGACCCTCATGCGGCAGCCATGGACCATGACCGCATCCGACGGTGGACTCACTACCATGGGGAGGGGAACTCCGCACCCGCGCTACTACGGCACGTTCCCCCGCAAGGTCAGGAAGTACGTCGTGGAGGAGGGTGTGTTGGATCTTCCTGACGCCATCCGGACAATGACATCACTGCCCGCGGCGGTCCTTGGGCTTCCGGACCGCGGGGTGATACGGGAGGGGGCGGTGGCCGACATCGCGGTGTTCGATCTTGCCCGCCTGACCGACAAGGCGACATATGCCGATCCGCATCAGTTCGCTGAGGGAATGGTGTACGTTTTCGTCAACGGCGAGCTGGCGATTCGTGAAGGGAATTTCACAGGCGGCCTGCACGGGAAGGTGTTACAAAAGAAAGCGCGGCCGCGCGGTGTATCGTAGATGCCACCACTGTGCGAACAAAGAGAATATGCGATCGCTCGAGTAATCGTCTTCGGTGCGTTCGTTTTTTGCTGCGCGGGGAATTTGGCGGCTCAGGTGGAAATGTCTGCGGTGGAAACCAGCGAACGCGCTGCGGTCGAGCCAGTCGATCCCGAGGCTGTTCCCCGTCCCTCGTTGCGCGCGCTGCGCATAGACACCCCTATCGACTTGAATGGCACTCTCGACGAGGCGATTTGGTTGCGGGCCGATACGGGCTGGGGTTTCGTGCAGAACCTGCCACGCGCCGGGTATCCCATGTCCGAGCGAACCGTGGTGCGGGTTTTGTACGACGACGAGAATCTGTACATCGGAGCCACGATGTACGATTCCGAGCCCGCGCGACTCAATAGCCCGGGCCTGGAGCAAGATTTTCCGACTCAAGACTCCGATATCTTCGGCGTGGCGATCGACACGTTTCACGATCGGCAGAATGCGTTTCTCTTCGCGGTGAATCCCGCCGGAGCGTTGTTCGACGCACAGAACTTCAACGACAGCCGTTACACGAATCGCGCATGGGAAGGCGTCATACACGTCTCGACGCGCGTGCACGACGATGGTTGGACGGCGGAGCTGGCCATCCCCTTCACTACCATCCGCTTCAACCCCGGCCAGGGAGAGCAGACCTGGGGGATCAATTTCCTCCGCCGTGTGCGGCGACGTGGCGAGGACGGCTACTGGGCGCCGTTGCCGCGAATGTACCGGGTCCACAAGATGTCCCAAGCCGGAACGCTGACAGGACTTCGCGGGTTGCGCCAGGGGCGCAATCTGCAGATCAAACCTTACATCGCCGGTTCCCGCTTGCAGGGTGCCGCGCAAGCGGTGGATCAATTGGGTAACGATGCGGACGTCGGCGTTGACGTGAAGTACGGCGTCACATCCCGCCTCACGATGGATCTTACCGCCTTCACCGATTTTTCCCAAGTGGAGGTGGACCAAGAGCAGGTAAACCTCACACGGTTCTCGCTTTTCTTTCCGGAGTTGCGCGACTTCTTCATGGAGAACGCGGGCATCTTCACCGTCGGCGACGTGACGGAACGCAATTACCGCATGGGGTCGTCCACACGAAACTTCACCCTGTTCCACTCGCGGCGGATTGGTCTTTCGGCGGACCGACGTCCGATTCCGATTCTGGGAGGTGGGAGGTTCTCGGGCCGTGCCGGCGAATTCGAGATCGGCGTACTGAACATGCAGACCCGTGACTTTGGCGATCCGCTGGCGAGCGGTTACGCGCCCGCCGAAAACTTTGGCGTGTTTCGTCTGCGCCGTAACATTGCCGGCCGTTCCGACATCGGGGTGTTGTTCACCAACCGCCAGGCCACGACGGACGGTTTTACCAGTCGATACAATCGCACGTTCGCTGCGGATGCCAACATCCGGTTGTTCCGGCGCATGGTCGTCAACTCGTACATCGCGCTGACGGATGAACCAGATGTCAGTGGCGATCGTTACGCCGGCCGCGTGAGCGTTGCGTGGCGCGACCAGGTCTGGGACGCATCGGGCTTCCTGAAACACGTCGGAGAATCGTTCAATCCGGGTGTGGGTTTCGTACAGCGCCGCGGCATGCGTCAGGGATACGTCACCGTAGGGGCGCATCCCCAGCCCGCCATACCCCACGTGCAGGAAATCAACCCCTACGTCGAGGTTAGCGCGATTACGGATCTCGGGGGAACACTCGAGTCACGAGACGTCAGGGTTGGTCTCGGTGCGACGCTGATCGACGGGAGTAACATCAACGTCACCTTCACCAACAATTTCGAGCGACTGACCGGCGTCACGCGGATTTCCGGTGTCGACGTTGCTGCCGGGGATTATGGTTTCAACGAGGTGGCGGTCACATACAGGCCGACTGGCGCACGCGTCTTGTCCGGATTGCTCCGCCTCAGCCGTGGTGGCTTCTTCGACGGGGACCGCACGTCGGTGACGGCGAACGTGCTATTCAGGCCGAATTACCATCTGGCCATAACCGCTTCGGCCCAGCACAACGACCTGACCTTGGCCGGAACGTCATTTACCGCGGACGTGTACGGGGCCCGGGTGCGGTATGCTTACAACACGAGATTGTTCGCGTTGGCCTTCGTGCAGTTCAACGATTCGTCTGACGAACTCGTAGCGAATTTCCGCGTCAACATCATCCACGCGCCACTGAGTGATATATTCTTCGTCGTGACGGAGCGGCGGTATGTGGGTGACGATGGTCTACGCGCCGATCTTCTGGAGCGAAGTGTGAGCGTGAAGGCCACCAAGCTTTTTGCGTTCTGATTTTCTATTTCAAGCTTTCAGCCTTCAGCTCGTAGCTCGTAGCTCGTAGCCGAAAGCTAACGACTACCTCTCCGCGAGATCCCGTCGCAGCTGCTCCAGTGTGGCGTGGGCGGCCTCCCAGCGCTGGCGTTGCGTCGTGGTGGGGGGGAACAAGCTTCCCTGGCGCACCCCGCTACCGTTGATGGAACTGTACAGTCGCCCGAGCTGCCTCCGGAGATCCCTGAGTTTATCCGTCATATCCCGACTGCCACCGGCCGTCTGCGTCATCTCCGATAAGTCGCGCTGGGCGGCCACGAGCGCCAGCAGGAACGCTTCTCGCTCTTCGTACTGGGCCTGCGTGATCGTCATCATGGGATCGCCGCGTACCTCTATGCTTTGTGTCGATCGAGCGCTCCAGGTGGTGACTCGAGCGGTGTAGGTGCCCGGTGAGACAAAGGGACCTCGCGGGCCGACGGGATGAGGCAGCTGGGTGGTCGTTGCCTGTGACTGGCCGAATTGTGGATTGGCAGGTGGTGCCACGTGCCGTAGATCCCACACCGAACGGTGGATCTGCCCCGGCTCGGTTTCCTCTACCCAGCTGCGGATCACCGTGCCGCTGGAGTCGGTGATCTCGATGGTCACGTTAATGCCCAGTTTGGTTACGTAGCTCAAGATGGCTCCGTCGGGAGGGTTCTCTCCCGCATATGCCGCCTGGCTGCGGTACGAGGTGTCTTTCCAGAACTGCTTGATCGTAGTCGGACGTACCGAGAACAGGTGCACCGCGGAGTCGGCGATGTCTGGCGACCACTCCACGAGGGGTGACAGGTCATCGAGTATCCACAGGCTGCGGCCGTGTGTACCGAGTACCAGGTCGTCGTCGCGCGGATGGATCAGCATGTCGTCGTACAGGGTTGTCGGAAGATTCGATTTGAAGTGCGTCCATTCGGCCCCTCGACTCAGCGAGACGAACAGCGCCCGCTCCGTGCCGAGGAAAAGAAGGTTCGGGTTTCGCGGATGCTCGACGATCACGTTCACCGAGCCGTCTGGGGGAAGTCCGTTGACGAGGGCGGTCCAACTCCGGCCGAAATCGTCGGTCCGGTAGACATACGGCGCGAAGTCTCCGTCCCGGTGTGCGTCGAGCGTGACGTATGCCGTCCCGGGCCCCGTCGTGGACGCTATCACACGACTCACGTAGGTGTGCGAGGGGCGGGAGCGGCCGAGAATGTTGCCGGACACTTCGGTCCATGTGCGTGCACCGTCCCGCGAAACCTGGATGTTCCCGTCGTCCGATCCGACCCAGAGGATGTCGGGATCCAGCGGCGATTCTGCGATGGTGGTCAGTTCACCGTAGCTGCTGGTTCCGTCATTCCTCGAGAGGGTGATGTCGGAACCACGTATGCCCATGAGCGTCAGCGTGTCTCGATCGACCTGCTTCGTGAGATCCTCGGTGCGCTCCCAACTGTCGCCACGGTTGTGCGACACGAAGAGCCTGTTGCCGCCGAGGTAGACCGTGCGCGGATCGTGACGGGAGATGAGGATCGGCGCCGTCCAATCGAAGCGATACCGTTCGCCGTCGATCGCTGCGGGTTGGATGTCCAACAAGTCGCCCGTCTCTGAATCCAACCGCACGATGCTCCCGCCCTGCGCGGAGCCGTACTCGTATCGCGGATTGGTGGGATCGGGCTGGTGGTACATCCCGTCGCCGAATCCTATTTGGCGCCAGTCGTCGTTGACGATGCCGATCCAGTGGCGTGTGGCGCTCGGCCCCATCCACGAGTGATTGTCCTGCAGGCCGCCGTAGATGTAGTACGGCTCGCGGTGATCGACGCCGATGGCGTAGTACTGGGCGATCGGGAGGCTGGCGATCTTGGTGTAGGTCTCGCCGCCGTCCCATGTCTCGTGCAGGCCACCGTCGCCCGCAAGATAAAAGTGCTCCGCGTTGTTTGGATTGATCCACATGGTGTGAAAGTCACTGTGTACGCCCACGTCGTAGGTCGGCCGACCCGGCATCGTGCGGAAGTTGCGGCCGCCGTCTTCACTTCTGTAAAACGACGTGGCCGCTTCATAGACGCGATCTTCGTTCGAGGGGTCGACGAAAATGTGACTGTAATACATCGGACGTTGGTTGAGCTGATTGACGCGCTCCCAGGTCTCGCCACCGTCCGCCGAACGGTATGTCCCTCCCCCCGCCTCCGCGTGTTCCACGGTCGCATACAGGATCGACCCGTTGGTTTGGGCGATTGCCAGCCCGATGCGGCCTTTGTCCCCGGCCGGCAGCCCGTTGGTGAGTTCCCGCCAGTTCTGTCCGCCGTCGGTGGTCTTGTAAATGCCGCTGCCGGGGCCGCCGCCATTGAAACCCCAGGCGCGGCGCAACCGCTGGTAGGCGGCCGCGTATAGAATGTCCGGATCGAGCGGATCCATCACGAGATCTACGACACCCGTCAGTGTGTCGACGAACAACACCTTGTCCCAGGTACGCCCTCCATTCGTTGTCTTGTACACGCCCCGGTCGGCACTCGGCTGCCACAGGTTTCCCAGCGCGGCGACGTACGCGATGTCCGTGCTTGTTGGGTGGGGCCGGACCCGTCCGATATGTCTGGTGTTGTCGAGTCCCAAGTGGGTCCACGTCTCGCCGCCGTCGGTGGACCGATAGACCCCGTTGCCCCATGACGTGCTCTGCCGGTTGTTCTGTCCGCCGGTGCCCGCCCAAATGACGTCGGGGTTCGACGGGGCGATGGCGATGTCGCCGAAGTTGCTTACCGGCTGACCCTCGAAGATGGGCCGCCAGGTCGTGCCCTTGTTGGTGCTCTTCCAGATCCCGCCGGTGGCGCTGGCCACATAGATCGTGGCGGGATCGTTGGGCAGAGCCTCCACGTCGTGAATCCTTCCGCCTGCGACGGCGGGCCCGGGCTGGCGGAAACGGAGGTGTTGAAGTTGGTCGCTGGTAATCGACATACCCTGGGCATGGAGAGCCCCGGGCGACAGGAAGACGGTGAGAAGGGCGGCAAGTTTGACGGGTCGGGACATGGGGTGAACCGGGTGTCTGGTTTCAGGTGTCGGGGGAACGACTCGAATTTGGCGGGTCGAATGTAAGGTGAGGAGGGGATAGGTGTTAGGGGATAGGGGATGGGGGATCGCAATCAATCTTCAATCTCCAACCTCCGTTCTCCAACCTCCCATCCCCCATCCCCCATCCCCTATCCCCTATCCCCTAAGCAATACTTGAAGCGCACGGACCGCGGTGGTAAGGTTGCTCTCGATTCACCAGGCGCGCTTCGGAAGGAGCCGGCGATCGAGTGGCGAAGAAAAACAAGAAAAAGAAGAAGCGAGGCAAGACTTCCGACCCAGAGGCGCTCCACGCCCGACTACGGTCCAACCTGGGCAGACTCCTCGGCTACGGCACCGGCGTCTTCAACGATCGCGCGGTGAGCAATTTGCAGTTACGTGGCCATGCCGGGTTTCGTGCTTCCCACCTCGCCGTGGTGCGCAACATGAGCGTGGACGGCACCCGCATCACGGAGCTGGCCCGCCGCGCTGGAATGACGAAGCAAGCCATGGGGCAGTTGGTGCGCGAATTGTGCGAGCAAGGATACCTCGATCTGGCCACCGATCCGATCGATCGGCGGGCCAAACGCGTGACTTATACCGCCTCGGGACGTCAGCTTGCGTTGCATGCGGCGGAGTCCGTGACGGAGGTCGAAGCCGAATTCAAGCAGGCGATGGGAAAGGGCGGAGTGAAGCAGTTGAGAAAACTGCTGGGCCGATTGGTGGATGCCTTCGGCGGCGGGTGAGGCCGCTATTTCTGCTTCGCTAGAGGAACACTCGTCCCTTCGTGCAGGGCCAATTCTCCCAGAGTTTGTAGTAGGTGTCGTACGAGGCGTCTTGCGGAACCTTCCACCAGGGGTGATTCGGGTCGTCCGCCGGCGGGGTAACGGCCGCGCCCTTCATGAACGCATTCGCTCTCGCCACGCCGACTCGTCGCTGGCAGTAGTGGCAGACGTACCACTTCTCGTCCATGGGTATCCACCAGATGTACGGCGCCCCCGCGGCTTCGGGCCAGTTCTCGCAGTCGTGGGCCACGGGTCGGAGCCGCGTAGGCGCCTGGCCCACGGCTTGGAAATGCCCGCAAAAGCGGCACGCAAGGAACTTGGGTTGGCCGTCTAGGGCCCGCGGGCCGAAGAAACCCGTCCGCCCACAGTCGGGACAGGGCGATGGGGCGGCCTGTTCGGCCATCAAGGCGTAGGATTGATCTTCCCAGTCCGCGTCGGTGAAGGTTGGGACGCTCGGCTGCTTATCGGCCTCGGCACCACCCTCGGGCTCGCTAGTATCGGAGGTCGCACTCTCGTCGGCCGCCGGCTCCACCAGTGGGACTTCCTCGATCAGGCTCTCGATTGTCGCCGTCACTACCGTAGTGTCTTCCTCCACCAATTCCACCGTGGCGGTATCTAGCGCCGCGGGCTCCGCAACCTGGTCTTTCGCACGCTCGCGCTCGCCCCTGCGCCGCAGTGAGCGCGCGGCGCCGAGCCGCGTTTTGCTCCTTTTCGTCTTACGCTTCCTCGCCAATGTGCCTCCGCGCGGCGTTCGCCTCGTATCGCAAAGATTTGGTCGAACAAGAACATCAACTAATACGACCACGGGCTGGGATGCCATGACGCAGGTCACACGCATAGTCCTCAGCCCAGAGGTAGCTCCAGCCGAACCGGCGGGAGGCATGCCACCCAATGTGCACCGCCCGCCGGTGGGGCCGTGACGTCGTTGTGACTTCGCGTCCGCAGCTTGCCCGAGTGCAATGTCGCTTGCGGTACGGCCGCAGGTAAGTGACGGTTCTGCTGTCTCTGGTCTTCGGTGTGGCTGCCGTTGGGTCCGGGTTGTTTCGAAGTGCAGACAGCCGCAATATTACTTGACTAATCAATAAACGTCATGTTAACTATAGTGGTGGAGTCTTGTCCCGGTGGAATTTGGGGTCGAACCGATCACGCGCCCGTGGCGGCCCGGTTGGTGGAGAGTAAGGCTCGATCCATTCATCCCGTTCTCGAAAACTGCGAGTGAGTCATGACCAACGACAGCGTCCGGATATCGATTGCCATCGTGAAGGGCAGTGTGCGGCCCAACAACTACACCTCCAAGGCGACGGCGCTGGTTGTCGATGAGTTGGAGCGGCAGCCCGACGTCGATGTCCAGGTGATCGACCCGGGCGTGTTGAACCTGGCTCTCCCAGGCATGACGTCGGAGGGTTCCCGGGAACAGGAACTGCAGGCGACCATCCGGAACGCGGGCGGCGTGATACTGGCCACACCCGAATACCACGGCAGCTTCTCGTCAGTGATGAAGCTGGTCATCGAGAACCTGGGGTTCCCGTCCGTGCTGTCGGGAAAGCCCGTGGCGCTGTTGGGTGTTGCGGCGGGTCGCATCGGGGCGATCAAGTCACTCGAGCATCTTCGGAGCGTCGTGTCACACATCGGCGGCATCGTATTGCCGGGTCCGGTTTCCGTAGCGGGTGTGCGGGGCTACTTCGACGAGGCCGGGCAGATAACCGACCCTGCCACGGATAAAGCCATCCGAAGCGTGGCGACCAACCTGCTCACCTACGTTCGGTCCAGGGTCTGTGAGGTGAGATGCCTCGAGGAGATGGTACGGGGGAAGGCGGCGTAGGTCGGTGGTAGGTCGTGAGTGGTGAGTCGTGAGCTGTTTGGTTGCTGGCTACCAGCTTCCCAGCTCTACCACCGGCCCTCATAGCGGCGGGATGTGATGGAACTATGACAGACCGCCGCCGGCAGCGGGCTACTCATCCCGCTGGCCTTGGCGAACGGAAGCACCACGGTTGGGTGGGATGCACGGGACCCGTGTTGTAAATCCGCGGATGCGACCCGGTGAGTTTTGTCAATCCGACGTCTTCTTCTCCGATTTCTTTTCCACCACCACCTTGAGATCGGCGGCCAGCGCGGCAATCGCCCCGATTGCGGCCCACACCGGCGCCAGCGCGATTCCCACCACGCCCAACGAGAGGGGGATCTCGATAAGCGTGCGCCCCTGATCGTTCTTGATGATGACGCGAGTGATGTTTCCTTCGTGTATCAACTCCTTGATCTTGGCGATCAGGCTGTCGCCTCTTACCTGATGTTCTTCGGTCTCGACGGTCTCTTCGACGACGACTTCCTGTACTGCCTCTTCATCCGATCGCTGCTCGGTCATGGTTAGATCCTAGGGAAAAGGGGATGGGGGATAGGGGATGGGGGATGGGGGATAGGTTTCGGGTGTCAGGACACATTCCAAGATGTTTGCCGCACGGAATTTCGGACGGCGGAGCAGTGGTTCGCGAGTGACCCTCCGGTCCTCCCACCCCACTACGGTTGGTGACTGGTCTTCTGTTTCATTCCCGCCCTCTCGACTTCCCGCCGCCCCTCGTTTCCGGCGGAAGTACGCCCCGCATCCTTGAGCCTTGATAACGGTTCTGACTAGTCATAAATTATGTCTGGACGTAATAAGTGACCAGATGAGGAATTATGGCCGCCGAGATCATGGGAGCTGCCCACTTCAAGGAGAAATGCCTCGCGCTGCTCGACACCGTTGGTGTCGACGGCATCGTCATCACCAAGCACGGAATACCAGTTGCCAAGCTAGTCCCGATCGCGAGCGAGTCCACGGAGCTGCTCGGTGCTCTCGAGGGCAAGCTCAAGATCAAGGGGGACATTCTCTCGACCGGCGCGGTGTGGGATGCTCAATCTTGACACGCACATCCTGCTTTACGCGCTCGCCGGTACATTGCGGCCCAGGGAGCGCGAACTGCTCTCCCGGGAGTTGTGGAGCGTCTCGGCCATCGTGCGTTGGGAGATCTGCAAACTCCAGCAACTCGGCCGGATCGAGATCGATCTCGACCAGCGAGAGGTAAAACGCATCTTCGGACGCCTGCACACTTGGCCGTTGAGTTGGGACGTGTGCCGCGCGAGCTGCCAGCTGGATGTGCGGGGTGATCCGGCCGACCAACTCATCGCCGCCACCAGCATCGTGTACGACGTGCCTCTCGTAAGCCGAGACAGGGAGCTGCGCAAGTCGCGAAAGATTCCGTTCGCAACAATGTGAGAAGGCGGGCAGCACCTAACTGACCGTACTTCCTGCCCGTCGACGCACGGCGCCTACTTCCATCATGAAATCCGCATTCGGAAACAGCCCGGTGGGGACGAGCAAGACGTTTTTGCCGGGGTCGTGGAGCATCCGCCTCCATGCGTCACGGGCAGTCACCGGTTGCGGTTTCGCTCTTGCTCCAGGTACGGCACGCCCTTGGCTATCCAGTCCGGCGCCGGATCGTCCTTGAGGTAGTGGCCGAACCACTCGATGATGCGCCGGTGGTAATCGAGTTGGTTGGCCTTCTCGGCCAAGCCGTGGTTTTCGCCTTCGTATACGAGGAGCACGAAATCCTTGCCCGCACGGCGCGCCGCGTTGTAAAACTCCACTCCCTGGTTGAAATCCACCGCGCCGTCCTCGGTGCCAAACGTCACGAGCAGAGGCGTGTTCATGTTCTCGATGTGGAATACCGGTGAGTTGGCCGCGTACGCCTCGACGTCCTCCCAGAACGGAACCTCCATGCGTCCCTGGCTGATCTCGAAAATGCGCGCGTCGGTGCCGCCGCTGTTCCAGTAGATCGAGAGGTACATGCTGAACAGGTTGGTGAGCGGGGCGCCGGCGACCGCTGCGGCGAACAGATCGGACTGCGTTACGGTGAATGCCGTTTCGTAGCCACCCCAAGAGTGACCGACCAGCCCGACACGGTCGGCGTCGATCATCCCGGTCTCGATCGCAGCCTGCACAGCGGGCTCGATCGCGGCCACCGCCGAGCGACCGGGATCGCGGTCGCGGTATACGATGTCCGGCCGCAAGACGAAATACCCCTCGGCGGTGAACGCGCTGGTGTTGTACGCGCGCCGCTCCGACGGCACCGAGTACGTGTGTACCGTCTGCGACACCTTTTCGTAGATGTACACGATCATCGGGTACCGCTTGCCGGGCTCATACCCGGCCGGATAGAACAGCGCCCCTTGGAGCTTGCGCCCCCATGTGTTCTCGTATTCGATCAGCTCGGCGCGCCCCCAGGCATAGTCCTTCTGAAATGCGTTGGTTTCCGTGACCTGTTTGGGGTTGGCCAGGTTCGGGCCAGTCGTGAAGTAATCGGGTGAGTCGTCGAAACGTTGCGCGACGAATACGAACACATCCGCGCTGTCGGCCTTTTGGAGCCGCGCAACGTTTGCGTCCATCAACACGAGGTTTTCGGCGGGGCGGCCGGACCGGACGCGCGCATAGCCGAATTGTTTGCTCCACTCCCCGTACGCCGTGAGGTAGATCGGTTGGTCCGTGTCGATGTAATCCTCGCTCCAGTCGATCCTTTGATAACGGTAACGCACGCTGTCCTCGGCGCCCCGCGTAAGTCGAGTGGCTTCCGATCCGTCGGGGCGGACCTCCCACACGTCGTACTTGTCGTAGAGCAGGACGGTCTCGTCGTCCTCGCTCCAGCCAGCCCTTCCGAACGGCGGCTTTTGCTCCACGGTAATGTCTCGGTCGGTGTTGACGAACGAGGCCGCGATGTCCGCGGTGATGTTGGTCGTGGTGCCGCTGGCCAAGTCGACCGTCCAGTACTGGTCGTCCCTGAAGAATAGGAAGTATCGCCCGCCGGAACTGGCTCCGAAATGGAACTCCACGCGGTCGACGATCTTTTCTCGTGCTCCCGTGGCGACGTCGATGCGATACACGTCACGGTAGCGCGGTCCGAACATCCGCTCCTTGTCATACGGCGTGGGGTCGAATCCGAGAGCATGCATGTCCCCCTCGACGACCACGACATCCTCGGTCACCTCGTTGCCCAGCTGGACGAACGTCTCCCGGTCGAGGTGCCACGCGGCGAGATAGTTTTCCTTCCGGTCGCTGTCGGCAAACACTTTTTGGCTCGGGACGATGTCGACGTCCTTGGCGTGCCAGATCTCCACACCCGCGCGTTCTTCATCCTCATCGTCCGCCTTGTCCATCTCGTCTTCCTCGTCGTCCTCGTTCTCTTCGGCCCCATC
Organism: Gemmatimonadota bacterium; assembly: GCA_022562295.1. Lineage (GTDB taxonomy): Bacteria > Gemmatimonadota > Gemmatimonadetes > Gemmatimonadales > GWC2-71-9 > B3T1B10. The sequence continues at coordinate 10,900 of JADFPO010000025.1, read as the reverse complement.
CTCGACGTCCGTCGTGTCCGCCGGCGTCTCGGCGTCTTCCTTCAGGCGTCGATCCTTGATCCCAAAGTAGAGGGTCCGGCCTTCTTCCGACCACCGGAGTCCTCGGTAGTCGACGATTCGAGTGGTATCGGGAAACCCGGAGAACTCGCTGGGATCGAACTCGAAACGCCGGGGGTTTCGTTCCTCGAGGTCGCGCCATGCGATTACGGTATGGCTGGAATCTTCGTAGACCGAGTCGACTTCCACACGAAGGAAAGCAAGATCGTCTTCCTCCTCGCGCCACACCGGCTCGGTGTATCGCGCGCTCGCCGACTCCAAAGACCGCAGGACCCCCGTTGCCGGGTCGAAGATCTGGACACCGTTGCCCGCTTGCCCATCCGCATCTACGATGAGGGCGAGCAGCGAGCCTTCGTCTTGCCACGCGAACCGCGACACATTGCCGAAGTTCATGTCGGTGGCGCTCGCGAGTGTCCGGATAACCAGATCGGCGCCCTTGGCCTCCCGCTCGCCTTGCGGCGAGTAGCGCGACATCGCGAGATAGGTCCCGTCATGACTGAACTGGAACCCGGCCACGTCATCTACCGAGAGGGTGTCACCGGTGCGGAGATCCAGCAGTCCCATTCTCAGTCGAACGGGTTTCTGCTCATCTTCCAGCTTCTTCTGCTCCTTTTCGGATACGCCGATGCGATACGCCAACCACTTCTGGTCGTTCGAGAATTTCGGTTGCGATCCGTAAGGGATGACGAACACGGAGTCCACGTCGATGCGGCGGATGCGCAGCTCGTTCTCCTCGTTGACGCGGTCGATTGGTACGGCGAGCCAGCGGCCGTCAGGGGAGATGGTGGCCGTTCTCAGCTGCTCCCACTGACCGTAGTCCTCAGGACTAATGGGCCGAGGGGGATCATTGATGGCCTCGGCGGTGGAGTCCGTGGCGGCGACGGTCTGCGCGCTCGACTGCAGGATGCCGAACGCTGCACCCACCGCAGCAAGGAGGATGGTGCGGATTATTACGTGATGCGACATGAGGTGGCTCCTAGAGATCCGGGCGCCGAGGCCCAACTACCCAACCTAATTGTGGGGGGTGATGGCGCCAAGACGATAGGCCGGCCGAAATGTCCAACGTGCGGACCATAGAATGAGTGAGAGAACGTAGTGAGGCAAATTTCGGATCGGAGACAAGCGTGTGGGAGGGATAGGTGGACCATGACACCCGACACCCGAAACCCGGCTACTCCCTACTATCTACCGTTCAGACCAACGCCTATTATCTGGACCATGACGACTATCACCGTCTCGATCAAACGCCGGCCCGGCTGTGCCGACATCCCGCTGCCACATTACGAAACTGAGGGTTCGGTGGGCATGGACATTGCCGCCGCCGTGGATGATGCGGTCGTCATCGACCCGGGTGAGCGAGCGTTGATTCCCTGCGGCTTCTCCATGGCCCTGCCTCCGGGTTATGAAGCGCAGGTGCGCCCACGGTCGGGTCTGGCGGTGAAGCACGGCATTTCGCTCGTCAACGCGCCGGGCACCATCGACTCGGATTATCGTGGTGAGATCAAGGTGCCGGTCATCAATCATGGCGACGAGCCTTTTAGGATCACGCGTGGGATGCGGATTGCACAGATGGTGGTGGCCGCCGTGTCCACGGCGGAACTCGTGGAAGTGGACACGTTGCCCGACACGGCCCGAGGGGAGGGAGGGTTTGGACATACAGGGGTCTAGCTGCCGGCCGCCAGCAGCCAGCATCCGGCGGCGACGTTGACCTTCAGCTTCGACCGCCGTGGGTCCCGGCGCTTTCAGGAAACCGCGGATAACGCGGAAGAGGCGGGTGAACACGGATCAAATACTTTGTTGAGGTGTGGAGGTGGGGAGTGGGATCCGCTTTTGTCCGTCCGACCAGCGTCATCCGCGGTGCCATGGCGGCTGTTCGGATGCCGAGCACCGGACGCTGAACGCTGCCGGCGGCCACAACCCTCAAGGCGCCGCATGCTCGGGGCCGGTCGCTCGTCACCGGCTGGTGGTCACTGATGATCCACCTACGGTCGATTGCGGCCAAGCGGAACGGCCACTTGCGCGAAGGATTCCCGTTCGACGTCCCGATCATCCGTGCGTTGGGTGAGATTCGCTTCACGTCACCAGTGACGTTTCTAGTTGGTGAGAATGGTTGCGGCAAGTCCACGATTCTCGAGGGCATCGCATGTGCGGTGGGCTCCATCACCGTCGGGAGCGACGCCGTCGATTCAGACCACACCTTGACGGCGGTTCGAGCGTTCGCCGACTCGCTCTCGCAGACGTGGACGAAGCGAACTCGAAAGGGATTCTTCCTCAGGGCAGAAGACTTCTTTGGGTACGCCAAGCGGATGTCGCAGCTTCGCGCGGAGGCGGCTGCCAAAATCGACGCGATCGAAAAGGAATATTCCGGCCGGTCGGAGCTGGCGAAGGGTCTGGCCAGGATGCCCCACGCCCGAACGGTTGCCGACCTAGAGCGCAGCTACGGAGACGGGCTCGACGCGCAGTCTCACGGCGAGAGTTTCTTGAAGCTGTTTCAGTCCCGGTTGGTGAGTGGGGGCCTCTACTTACTCGATGAGCCGGAGGCTCCGTTGTCTCCGTTGCGCCAACTGGCGTTTCTCTCGTTGGTCAAGGAGATGGTGTCCCAGGATTGTCAGTTCATCATCGCGACCCATTCGCCGATCATGCTCTCGTTTCCCGGTGCGACGATCCTGAGTTGTGACACGGCGCCCATAGAGGCTGTCGAGTACGACGATCTCGAGCACGTGAAGTTGACGCGAGAATTCCTCAACAATCCGGAACGGTATTGGAGGAGGTTGTAGGTTGGGATTGGAGCTTGGAAGGATTGTTTTCCGGTCACCACAGGCGATGGAGGAGTGACGTGAACGTCGTTGTGTACTTGTCTGGAGAGATCCACACCGATTGGCGCGAGCAGATCGTGGCGGGCATCGACAAAGAAAAACTCCCGATCGACGTGCTCGCTCCCGTCACGGACCACCCCGCGAGCGATGATGTGGGTGTGAGCATTTTGGGGGAGGAGGACAAACCGTTCTGGAAGGACCACAAGGGCGGCAAGATCAACGCCATCCGGACGAGGACGATGATCGAGAAGGCGGACGTGGTGGTGGTGCGATTCGGGGAGAAATACAAGCAGTGGAATGCCGCGTTCGACGCCGGTTACGCGGCGGCGCTGCGCAAGCCGCTGATCACGCTGCACGATCCCGACCTCACGCACCCGCTCAAGGAAGTCGACGCCGCCGCGATGGCGGTGGCACAGTCACCCGAGCAGGTGGTCTCGATCCTCAAGTATGTGACGACCAAGGATTGAGGGAACCCTCTTACCTTCCTTGGGTCTGCCCATCTGCCCGCCTGCCCACCCGCCCGCCTGCCCACCCTACCCCTCGTGCACTGTCCTCCCGCCAACAACGGTCCGCACGACCTGTATTTCCTTGATGTGGTCGGGGTCGGTTTGGTGCGGGTCTGCCGCCAGAATAACAAAATCCGCCAGCTTGCCGGCCGTAATCGACCCTTTGATCTCCTCCTCGAACGACGCATAGGCGCCGTTCAGCGTGCAGATCCGAAGTGCTTCGTCCACCGTCACGCGTTGGTTGGGTCCCCACACGCGTCCTGAGAAGTCCTTGCGCGTCACCATGCTTTGGATCGCCATGAGCGGTTCGTACGGTCCGGGCATGTAATCCGACGCCGGTGCCACCGGGATGCCGTAGTCGAGGAACGAGCGATGCGCGAACATCCAACGCATCTTCTCTGCTCCGTATTCCACCCACTTGTTCCCGTGGAAGTGGACGTAGGTGTAGAAAGGCGTTGGGATGACGCCGGCGGCTTTGATACGGCGAAGCAAGTCGGGATTCACCAGGGAGCAGTGCTCGATACGGTGCCGGGCATTGGGTCGCGGCCACATCCGTTGCACACGCTCGTACGCGTTCAGCACCATGTCGATCGTCACATCGCCGTTCGCGTGGATACCGATCTGGAACCCGCGGCGATGGGCGTCCTCCACGACCTCATGGATCTCTTCCTGCGACATCGTGAGGATGCCGTAGTCGTCCGGCCGCCCAACGTACGGCGTGCTCATGCGCATGGTTCGCTCGGAAGCAGAGCCATCGGCGCCGTACTTCACCCCGCCGATCCGGAGCCGCTCGTCGCCGAATCCGGTGCGAACGCCTGCGGCCTTGATCGTATCGATCAGGTCTCCGCGCAGGAAGAAGTACATCCGAAAGCGCATCTCGCCCGCCGCGTGTGCGTCCTGTAGTGCGGTCAGCGCGGTGGCACCACCGCCCGCCTGGTGCACCGAGGTCAGCCCGTGCGACGTCATTTGCTCGGAGATGAACTTGATGCCGGCCTGCCGGGTCTCACGCGACACCTCCTCCCGCCGCCCGACTTGATTGAACACCCCCCGCGCCCGCTCCGCGACCTTGCCGGCCAGCTCGCCGTCTTCTCGGTAGAACTTGCCGCCCTCCGGGTCGGGCGTGTCGGCGGTGACGCCGGCCAGCTCGAACGCTTTGCTGTTGTAGACTCCGGTGTGTCCACCGCGGTGACCTACCATCGCTGGGTGGTCCGGCACCGCTTCGTCGAGGTCGCGGCGAGACACAGGTCGGCCGTCGCGCAGCTTGGTGTCGTCGTACATGTATCCGGACACCCAATATTCAGGTGGAGTGGTCGCTGCCTTCTTCCGGAGCGCCGCTTGGATTTCGGCGATGGTCCGGAGGTTGACGTTGACGCCGGTCAATTCTCTCACCCCGCTGGGATGGCTATGGGCGTCGATGAATCCTGGCGTGACGGTCATGCCCCCGGCGTCGATGACCTGTGTGTCGGAGGTGAGGAGGTTGCGGATGTCGTCGGTCGATCCCACGGCAATGAACCGGCCATTCTTCAAAGCGAACGCTTCGGCCCGAGGCTGATTATCATCGACCGTAAAAACCTTAGCGTTGACCACAGCCATGTCCGGGCCCGGTCCACGATTTTCCTGCGTTGCAGGTGCTCCGGTGAACGCTCGTCCCGTGACTCCGACGCCAAGCGCCGCGCTGAACGCGGCACCCGATTCCAAGAACTCACGACGTGAATAGGTGCTCATGATGACCTCCTCTGTTGGCATCCAGCTATGAGCTAGCAGCTTTATCGTCTCGGCCTGCCCGCCTGCCCGCCTGCCCGCCTACCGTCTTACCGCCTTCCACACCGACTCCATCTCCTCCGCCGCGCCTTCCGGTGGCTCGGTGACGAGGCTTACGCCGATGGTGGCGAGGAAACCGGCCGCGAAGCCCGGTATCATTTCGTACAGGTCCCACACGTGTTCCTTGATTGCCACCACCCAAATGACGGTCGTGAGAAACCCGGTCACCATGCCCGCGATGGCTCCAGCACGCGTCGTTCGCTTCCAAAAGAGAGAGCAGAGGACGACCGGCGTAAAGGCTGAGGCCAATCCGGACCAGGCAAACAAGACGAACCAGAAGATCATCCGAACCTCGCCGAGGGCGAGCGCTAGGGCCACCGCTCCGATGATTACTGTGGTTGCTTTCCCAAGGAGGGAGAGACGCAATTCGGATAGGTTTGGGTGCAGAATTTTTTGTACCACGTCTCGCACCACGGCGGATGAGGCCAGGATCAACAGGGAGTCCACCGTCGACATCGACGCTGCCAGCACGATCACGAGAAAAATGCCGGTAAAGATGCTGGGAAACAGTTCGGTGGTCATCATCGGCAGGATGGTTTCGGGATCGGCCAGCCCCGGAAAGAGCGATCGGCCGGCGATCCCGGCGAACACGGCTCCGATATCGAAAACGATGACGCAGATGACGGCAATCAGGCTCGCGTCTACGATCTCACCGCGACCGCGGGCAGACATGAATCGTGTGAGCAATTGCGGGGCTCCCAGAAACGCAAACCCAATAGCGATGAAGCCCACGGCGCTGGCCACGCCTGCCACGGACAGGCCGAACTCTCCCATCGGTGCGAGCAACGCCGGGTTCTCGGCACGCAGACTCGAGATCACAGGCGTCCAACCACCCGCTGCGGCGAACCCCACTATAGGCAGGACGAGCAGGCCGAGGAACATCAGGACGCCCTGAAGCAGGTCGCTGTACGCCACCGCCTTGAAGCCACCGACGCTCGTGTAAAAGAGAATGACGATCGCGCCGATGATCACGCCCGCATTGTAGCTCGTATTTAGGAACGCGTTGAACGCTTTGCCGATGGCGGTGAGTTGGGCTGTGGTGTAGACGGTGACCATGCTCAGAACGATGACGGCGCTGACGAGTCGAAAGACGTGTCGCGTGTCATGAAACCGTGCCGTGAGGTAGTCGGGCACCGTGATCGCCCCGTAACGATCCGTGTACTCTTTGAACGGGAGAGCGACGAAGACCCAGGCAACCGTCACGCCGAGCACCTCGCCGAAGACGATCCACAGGGCGTGAATGCCGATGGCGTAGCCCATTCCCGTCAGACCGAGCAGCAGCCAGGCGCTTTCTCCCGTGGCGTTGGAGCTGAATGCGATGACCCACGACGGGAGTTTCTTGCCGGCGACGTAGTAACCGGCCATGTCTTTCGATTCGCGACCGCCCCACACACCGATTCCGAGTAGGACGAGTCCGTAGACTACGAGAACGGCGACGATCATGAGGGAGCCACTGCTCAGGGGTGGCGGTGGGGGTTCGGATCGGTCGTGTCGGGTCGATCGGCCCGGCCTCGATGGCGGCTGTAGAAAACCAACTCAATGGCGAGGCCGGTCCCGACGGCGATCGTGAGGAGAAGCCACGCCGTCCACGTTAGTCCGAGAATCATGCGGCCGTTTTATGACACCCGATTGCACGCGCGGCCGAGCCGCTCCAGCCCCTCTGCCATCTCGTCTTCCGTGATCAGCAACGACGGTCCGATGCGAACCACGTGCCCGTGCAACCCACCAACTCCGATGAGGAGCCGTTCTTCCTTCGTCGCTTCCATCAATTGCTTCGCTTTGCTCGGGCTCGGCTCTTTGGTGTGGGGATCCTCCACCAGCTCGAGCGCCTGCATCAGTCCCATGCCTCGCACGTCGCCGATCCAGGGATGCTCCTGCTGGAGCAATTCCAACCCGGCCCGAAGCTGCTTGCCCCGCGCGGCCGCCCGGCTCGGGACGTCTTCTCTGACCATGATTTCGTTCGTGATCAAGCCTGCGGCCATCGCGACCGGATTGCCCCCGAACGTGGAGATTGTCTTGGCCGTCCATGCCTCGGCGATCTCATCCCGGGCCATGGTCACGCCGACCGGGAATCCGCTGGCAATCCCCTTTGCCATCACCATGATGTCTGGCTCGACGTCCCAGTGCTCGATCCCGAACCACTTGTCTCCGGTGCGGCCGAAACCGGCCTGCACTTCGTCGCAGATGAACAACCCGCCGTAATGACGTATGATCTCTGCGGCTCGCTGGAAGTAACCGGGTGGGGGCACGATGTACCCTCCGACTCCCAGGATCGTCTCAGCCATAAACGCAGCCGGTTTGCCGTTGGTGGTGGTGAGGATCGCCTCCTCGAGGTCCCGACCGAACGCGTCGATGCAGCTGTCATCGCACGGCGACCCGAAGGGGCAACGATACGGATATGGCGCCATGACGTGCTTGATCCCCGCCACCGAGCTTGCCAGAGGCCGCCAACCGGAGTGTCCCGTAAGATTGGTTGCGAGGATGCTCCGTCCCGAGTAGCCCTGTCGCAGCACGATGATCTCGCTCCGGCCGGTATACGTGTACGCAGCAATGATGGCGGTCTCGACCGCCTCGGTGCCGCTGTTCGTGAAGAACGATTTGTTCAACCCGCCGGGAGCAATCGACGCGAGGCGGCGTGCCAACTCGACCTGATGCTCTGTCAGGTAGAGGGTAGAGGTATGTCCCAAGGTGCCGAGCTGATTTTGTACGTACTCCACAACCTCAGGATGGCAGTGGCCCAGGCTCGTCGTGAGAATGCCGCTGAACAAGTCGAGGAATTCCCGTCCCTCGGCGTCGATCACCGTGACCCCGTGTCCCCCCACGAGCACGAGCGGGTCGTCGTAATAGGGGGGTGCACACGGAAACAAGAACTCCTTACGGCCGGTCTTCACCGCCTCGGCATTCGTTGCCAGTGTTGCCTTCGGTCCGCTCATCGCCGTTCTCCCTGCATTCGCGTCGCCGTCTAAAGAATCTTGCGTGCTAGCTCCATCGCGAAATCACGACGCGTTTGTCGGTATAGAACTCGATTGCGTCGCGGCCCTGGGCTTTCAAGTCGCCATAGAAAGAACCCCGCGAGCCTCCGAATGGGAAGAAGGCCATCGGGGCGACCACTCCGATGTTCACTCCGATCATGCTGATGCCTGCGTGGTATCGGAACTCCCTGGCCGTACGCCCGCTGGTCGTGAAGATGGAGATCGCATTGCCGTATCGATTGGCATGGACGATGGCGAGGGCGTCGTCGAGAGAAGAGGCTTGATTGAGGCTGGCCACGGGCCCGAAGATTTCGTCGCGTCCGACGGTCATTTGTGGCTCGACGCCGTCGAACACGGTGGGGCCGACCCAGTGTCCGTTGGGATAGCCTTCCACAGAAGGATGCCGCCCATCGAGCAAGATCGTCGCCCCTTCGGTGGCTCCGCGGTCGATGAAGTCGTGCACCCGTTTGGCATGACTCTTCGAGATTACCGGGCCCATGTCGGCGTGTTCGTCGAGGCCGTTACCCAGGCGCAGGGCCGCGGCCCCCTCCACGATCCGATCGCGGATGGGTACGTATGCCTCGCCTATGGCTACGATGACACTACCGGCCAGGCAGCGCTGTCCCGTCGATCCGAACACCGACGACAGCACAGCCTCGCTCACCGCGTCGTAGTCCGCGTCCGGAAACACGATCATGTGGTTCTTCGCTCCCCCCAATGCCTGCACGCGCTTCCCGCACGCGGCTGCTCTGGCGTACACTGAGCTGGCCACCTTGCTGGATCCGACGAACGAGACGCCGACGATGTCGGGGTGTTCGAGGATCGCATCGACCGTCTGGCGATCTCCGTGAACGACGTTGAGTACGCCGGGAGGAAGCCCTGCCTCCGTCGCGAGGTCCACGATACGCTGGTGAGTGAGAGGGTCCTGTTCGCTGGGTTTCAAGACAAACGTGTTGCCCGTGGCGACCGCGTACGGCCAAAACCACATCGGAATCATGACGGGAAAGTTGTACGGCGTTATGGCCGCAAAGACGCCCAACGGTTGGCGGATGGTCTCGCAGTCGATACCGGGCGCGATGTCTTCGAGGGTGTCGCCCATCATCAGTGTGGGAATCCCGCAAGCGTGTTCTACACTCTCGATTCCCCGTTGGATCTCGCCCTTGGATTCACTGACGATCTTTCCGTGCTCGCGAGTGAGACACACCGCAAGCTCGTCGTGGTGTTCCTCCAGAAGGGCCTTGAGACGGAACAACACCCGGGCGCGCTCGATCGCCGGAGTGGCGCGCCAGGCCGGGAACGCTTCTTTGGCGGCGCCGACGGCGGCCCCCACGTCGGGCGGGGTCGAGAGCGGGACTCGACCTAGCACGTCCCCGGTGGCTGGGTCTTCGATCGGGAGCGACTCGGTTCCCTTGGGCGTAACCCATCGTCCGCCGACATAGTTCGCTATCGGCTGCTTGGCGGTCGCCGGGGTGCTTGGCGTCAAGAGCATCTCCTCGCAAGGTGTTGGATGGGACCTGCGCGAGCACCGCAAATCCACTTGGCTGATGGATGATCTAAGAAATGGAGTTCGGCTCGAGCGTTGTCAAACAGGGCACCAGCCCTCCTACGCCCATTGTGTGACAGGCTCGGCTGCCTCTGTAAACTCTTGTGTCACATGGAGTGGGCCGGGGACGGGGGGAGTGATCCGCCGGATTCGGTGTGGTTCCACAAATGGGCTGGTGGGGAGAAGCTGTTTGTAGGGTGATGGGGAATAAGGGATAGGGGATAGCTTCAATCTATCCCCTATCCCCCATCACCTATCCCCTACCGTTCCCGCGCTACCAACGCAAACAACTCTTCCGTCGTTTTTGCAGCTTGCAGCAACTCGATGGCCTTCGCGATTTGGTTGTCTTCGAACGCCGAGCGGCGCAGTTCCGCGGGGCGGCCGAATACGTATCGGGTCAACTCGTAACCAAACTGCTGCGCGACCAGGTCTCTGGCACCGTAGAACACCGAATCCGACATGTCGACACCGGCGCCACGGAGCCCCTGCAGAATTGTCGATAGCATTCCGTCCGTGACGGGGAAGTCCGGATCCGTGATGGCGTTTTGTCCCTTGAGTTCGAGCGCATAGCGCGTCATGACATTGCGGTACTCGGGAATCTTCGACCCCAACACGTCCGCGAAGGCCTGCTCGCCATCGGTGAGGGTATCCCGCGGCAGGAGGACGTCGGGCTGGATACCTCCATCGCCGGCCTCGAACGGCCGGCCGCCGTCGGACCGGAACACCTGCTGCGGATCGATGGGATCCGATGGGGCGCGTGACGCGACGATACTCGAGTTGCGCGACCCGGACAATCCTCGCTGAATGGAGCGGCCACTGGGTGTGTACCAGCGGGACGACGTCACGGTGACGGCTTCGGTCTTGGTGAGCGGAATTAGCAGGTACGCGACACCTTTGCCGAACGTGGGTGTCCCCACGGCGATGGCGCGGTCGTGATCCTGCAGGGCCCCGGTGAGGATCTCCGCCGCGCTCGCGGTCGCTCCGTTGATCAACAGCACCAGCGGCATATCCGGCCAGGCTTCCCGCTGCCGGGCGATGAACGTCTCGCTTGCGTTCTTGGCGCGGCCTCTGGTTTCCACCACCACGTCACCGCGTTCCAGGAAGAAGTCAGCCAACGCGACACCCGCTTCCAGCAAACCGCCCGGGTTGGTGCGCAGGTCGAGGATCATCGACTCGGCGCCCTGT
>JADFPO010000101.1 GCA_022562295.1 Gemmatimonadota bacterium | reverse complement strand
TGAACGCGAGATAGATCCAGGCGTTCTCCGCAAAGCGGGGATGGAGTGCCAAGCCCATGAGGCCGCTCTCGCCCCTCTGTCGCACGCCGGGGACGGTTACCTCGGCCCGCCGCTCGCCATCCACGATGTGCACCAGCCGTCCCGACCGTTCGGTCACGAGCAGACCGCCTTCGGGCAGGAACGCGAGCGACCACGGCACGTCGAGGCCGGTGGCGATCGTGGTGACCTCCCCGGGGCGTGTGTCGTCGAGCGAGATGCCCCGCTCTTGTTCCGGTGGTGGCTCTGGTCTCATGAAGAGACGCATGAGCTGGCCGCGGAACAGGAAGGCCGTCACGACGACGGCCGCGACGGCGAGCAACACGCGGAGCGGGCGAATGCGGAGGGTGAGGCGCATGGTGATGGAAACGATCTAGCTGGATTGGCGCCGAGTCAACTCGAGCCATCGTGTCCAGGTTCAGAAACCTCGCCAAAACTCAATAGACGGTCCATCTTAACCTTATGCGTGAGATGACGATGAGGACGAACAAGGACGATCCAGGACGATCTTGAGTCGACAGCGTCCTGGACCGTCTTAGATCGTCTTAGAAAAACGATGACCGAAATCACGGAACAACTCACCACGGCCCTCGCCGACCGCTACAAGATCGAGCGGCACTTCGGCGAAGGCGGGGAGACGGCCGCCTACTTCGCATGAGCCCCACCGTTTTTCGCGAGAAGGGATATCGGTTCTTTTTCTTCTCACGTGAAGAGTCGAGAATGCATGTGCATGTCGCCGCCTCCGGCGGTGAAGCGAAATACTGGCTTGAACCGACCGTTGGACTCGCTCGCAATCATCGGCTGACCCAGGTAGAATTGAATGAGGTCGTAGACATCATTGAGGCGCGGTACGATGAACTCACACAAGCTTGGCGAACACACTTCAGCGGTTGAAGTCACTCACGTGTCTCGGCACGGCGTGTGGTTGCTCGCGGGAGATCGTGAGCTGTTCATGCCATACGATGACTTTCCATGGTTTAAGGAAGCGCCGATTGGCAAAATCCTGAGTGTCGAGGAACCCACGCCGGGTCATTTCTATTGGCCTGATTTGGATGTCGACCTCGGTGTTGAGTCCATCGAACATCCGGAGCGTTTCCCCCTGAAAGCGAAGTAATCGTGGCTTGACACGGCCGCGGATGGTTTTTTCGAGCGCAACTGCTGCCAATGATTCTTTGACGACGACTCCGGCACGGCTGAGTTGATTGTGGTGTAGAACTTCTTCGAGGAGTTGAAGGCGAAGGTGGGGAGATGAAGACGAACAAGGACGAACAGGGACGATCTAGGACGACCTTGAATCGACAGCGTCCTCGACCGTCCTCGATCGTCTTCGATCGTCCTATCTAATTTGATAGGCCTCCTTCGTCGGCTTCATCGGCCGTTGCAACCACAGCGGCCGGCGGAGCCCATCCGGCCCCGGCGCCGGTCGGGTCCGCTCCATCCATTCCTTGTAGATCTGGTGCGAACGGTTCGTGTCGACGGAGATGTCGCCTTCACGATCTCCATCGTGCGCTTTTTCGAGACGCACGCGTTGGTGCCACGCGTGCGCGCCGCTGATCGGATCGGGCTGCACGGGGAAGGTCAGATTCTGATGGACGCCCGTGTCGTGCCACCACACCCTGAGTGAGTCCGGATCGTCGGACGTGAACGGCTCGACGCCGTGATCCTTTCGCATCAGATAGTTCGAACCGCTCTGCGTGATCGTGACCTTGGCGGCCGCCCAGCGCCCGTTCCCGCTCCCGCTCGTGTCGTGCGTGCGCCAGCGTCCCATGTGATGCGAGCACGCCACGACCCTCGGTCGGATCCCTTCGGTAACCCACGCCCGTAGCACGTAGTAACCAATCTGCGTATTGACCCGCACGAGGTCGTTCGTTTTCACGCCCAGTCCCTCGGCGTCGTCGGGATTCAACCACAGTGGGTTCGTGTGCGCGAGCTCCGCGAGCCACTTCGCATTGCTGCTTCGAGTGTGAATGAGCACCGGCAGGCGGAACGTCGCCACGAGACAGAACTCGTTGTTCGCGGCGTTGATTTCACTGGGCGCAACCTGGCTGGCTGCGTACGTTGGGATCGCGTACTCGGGCCATCCCCAGTCGGCGAGCGTCTGTGAGTACACCTCGAGCTTGCGGCTCGGCGTCGGGAATCCCAGTCTCGTGACGCCTTCGATGTCCACACCGACCGCGACGCCGTTGCCGTCGGCTACGACGCCGGTTTCCGGGTGGACTGTGTGGTTCTCGTCTCTCGCCACCTCCTTCTCGTGCGTTTCGTACACGTCCTTCGCGATCTCGAACGCGCCGAAGCGCCGCATGTACTCCAGCGGCGTGAGATCCTGCTCGGCTGCCGTCTCCGGGAGCCCGGGCACGGAGTTTTCGAAAATCCACCGATAGTACTCGTCGATTGAAATCTTCTTTCCTGGCTCGTATGGTGACTCGAAGTGCTTCCGGATGCCGAGCGACCCATCGGGATCGATGCGCCACGAGAGCTCGATCCAGAATTCGTTTTCCTCCCACACCTCGCCGGGATTCACGTCACGGGTGTCTGTGACCGGGCGTCCCATGCGGTCGCGGAAGGCGCGCAGAACGGGCTGCCGGAAGCCGATCCACTTCGACGAGTGGGTCTCGTACGAGTGCAGATCGTGACGCTCGCTCCCGAGGCCGACTGGAAGAACGTAGTCGGCAAACCACGCCGTTTCGCTCCAGGTCGGCGTGAGGGCCGTGTGACACTCCACCAGGGACTCGTCCTTCAGCACGTCGATCCACGTGAATCCGTCGGGGTTGGTCCACACGGGGTTGTAAACGCGTGTGAAGTATACGGCCAGCTTGCCGCGACCATCCTTCAGAAAGTGCGGCAGCAGGAAGGACATCTCGTAGAAGGAAAGGGGAAACTCCTTGGGCCAGCTCAGCTCGTTCCAGATATCGGGAGCACCGGGTGTGGTGTGCGCCTTGGGTACGAACTTGTTCTGTGTGTTGGGCGTAGTGCCGCCTTTGGTGGCGATGCTACCCGTGAGGACGTTGAGGAAAAACAGCGCCCGGGCGGTCATCCATCCGTGGAGGTTGCCGGCGGCGGCGGCCCGCCAACTGTGAGCGGACAACGCGGTCCCAGCCCCGCCGACGAGGTGTGCCACCTCGACGATGGTGGCTGCCGGGACACCCGATTCGGCCTCGGCGAATGCGGGAGTGTATTTGGCGTATTCGGACTTGAGACGCGAAACGAACCCTTCGAAGGAAACTTCGTCGCTCGGATGCCGCGCCCTCATGAACTCTTCCCAATTGACCCAGCGTCGTACGAAGTCGCGGTTGAAGAGATCTTCCTCCAGCAGTATGTGGGCGATCGCCAGCAGGACGGCGGGTTCGCTGCCCGGATAGGTCGGGAGCCAATGATCGGCGTGGGTGGCGGTGTTGGACAACCGCGGATCCATCACGATGATCTTCGCACCCTTGCCCTTGGCTTCGAGGATGCGTTGGGCGTGGGGATTGAAGTAATGACCGCTCTCGAGATGCGCGCTGATTAGCAGTATGACCTTGGCGTTGGCATAATCGGGGCTGGGGCGGTCGATCCCCATCCAAAGAGCGTATCCGCAGCGAGCGCCGGCCGAGCAGATGTTGGTGTGAGAGTTGAGCCCGTCGATGCCCCATGCGGCCAATACCCGATTGGTGTAGCCGTCCTCACCGGGCCGACCCACGTGATACATGATCTCGTTTTTTCGGCCGTCCTTGAGCGCGCTCCGGATGCGACCCGCAATGTCGTTCAACGCTTCGTCCCATGAGATGCGCTTCCACTTGCCGGCGCCCCTCGCACCGGCGCGTTTCATCGGGTAGAGGATCCGGTCGGGGTCCTGGATCTGATTGAGTGTGGCCGGACCTTTGGCGCAGTTCCGCCCCCGACTGCCGGGATGGAGTGGATTGCCCTCGAACTTCCGGATCTCACCGCTCTCGCGGTCCACATACGCCAGAAGGCCGCAGGCCGATTCGCAGTTGAAACAGCTCGTCGGGACGAGCATGTAGCTGCGCTCACTCTTGTTCGGCCAGTCGCGCGACTCATACTCGGTCCAGTCTTCCCACTTCTCGACCGGTGGGTACGCAGCCAGCCCCGGCTGCATTGTGTCGAGGTCTGCGGGATGTTGGGACGTAGTTGGGTTCGATGGTTGCAACGTCATTCTCTGTTCCTTGACGGTCTGAGACGCACGGAACGGCAGACAAATTGAATCGTCCTCGACCGTCCAGTAATCACGATATCGGCACCGATTGCGCGGACATCACAAAAGCGTGCTCATAGGCCAATAGACCAAGAAGCGCGAGGACGGCGGGGAGCGCCGCGCCGCTTCCGGCGATCAGCAGGGCGCCCGGGAGCGCCGTTCCTAGCGCGAGCGCCGCCCAAAACAGGGGCGCGTACCGACCTTTAGTCATCACCTCGGCAGCGGCCGCGGCGTTACTGGATCCGTGACGCGCAGTGACATCACCCAATAGCATCGCGACGAGATGGAGACCGAGGCTGCCGAGGAGCGCCCAGGTCAAGAATTCGACGACCGCCGCAGGGGACTCAATTACCACTGCCGAAAGAAGCAGCGTCGCCGCACCAGCGATGACCATCTGGATGGTCAGGCCGAGTCCCAGCAGCGGGCTTTGCCACAAGTCGCGCGCCTCGCACTGAGCAAAGAGGAACGCCGTATATACGGCGGTCGCGAACGCCAAAGGCAGCGCCACCCAGAAAACCGCGTCGGGTGTGGCTCCGAATACCTCGTAACCGAGCCAGATAACCAGCAGCGCGCTGTACGCGGCAATGATGAAGGCTCCCCGCGTGAGCCAAGACCGCCAGTGGGGCTTGGCGAGGATGAACCAGAACCGCTCGGGTCGCTTCAAGTCCGCTATCAACAGCAGGCCGGTGACCCCGATCGCAACCATCCCCAGGATGGGCGCCACGCGAGATATCAGCGTGCTACCGGTATCGAAACCGAACAGTCTTGCAGCGGCAGCCAGGAAAACCGCTCCGGCGGCTATGGATTTCGTCCATAGATAAGCCGAGACTCGGCCCTTCCACGTGATCTCGTGATGCACGTCGTAGGCGACTCGTGCCGTGGGCATGCGCGATCGCGACGAGCGGGGGCGCGTGGGCTTCTTGGTGCTGTCCGTTGCGACACCACCGCCCTTACCGTTGCCGTTCCGCGGCGACCGCAACAGGGACCACACGCTGAAATTCGCCGCATGATCTTTGGCAGTTGCGGGTTGGCGAGCCGTCGACATGTAGCCTTGTTCGTGGCTGGCGACCAGCGGATCGAGGGTTGCTTCATGGGCGCCCACATAGAATGCCTTCGGTCGCGTGTTTTGTTCAGGACGTCGCACGGTCACCGCCGTGGAGCCGAGGTAGCGACTGACCCGAGATGCTGGGTCGTCCATGTCGCCGAAGACGAGCGCCTCCACGGGACACACCACGACACACGCCGGCAGCAAACCTCGGTCGATGCGGTGCGCGCAAAAATGACACTTGGCCACCGTGTTCACGTCCGGGTCGATGTGAATGGCATCGTATGGACACGCCTGCATGCATGCCTTGCATCCGATGCAAAGATCGTGTGCGATGTCGACGATGCCGTCGGCTCGTTGGAACATCGCTTTCACCGGGCAGATTGCCACGCAGGGCGCGTCGGCGCAGTGGTTGCAGCGCAACACAGCAAAATGCCGTCGCACGTTGGGGAATTCGCCGACTTCCACCGTCTTGACCCACGTGCGGAACACGCCGAGCGGAACGTCGTTTTCGGATTTACACGCCGTGCTGCAGGCGTGACAGCCGATGCACTTGGTCTGGTCGATGACCCAGGCGTAGTTCATGGGCCGGATACTGGGTTGGAAACGAGGGAATGTCTAGGGAGTGGGTAGGGGATGGGGGATGGGGGATAGGGGGTGGAAGAGGCCTATCCCCCATCCCCCATCCCCTATCCCCTATCTACTGAAATCCACCGTCGGCACCGCCTGTGCCGATTCATCCGCCTCGTAGGTCGGACGAGATTGCGCGCCGATGGCCTTGGCGGTCAAAACGGCAGGGAATCGCCGTATATAGGTGTTGTACGCCCCGACCACCTCGTTGTAGTCCCGCCGGGCGGTGGCGATGCGATTCTCGGTGCCTTCGAGTTGGTCCTGCAAGGTGCGGAAGTTTTCACTAGACCGGAGCTCCGGGTAGGCCTCTGAGATCACCAACAGACGCCCGAGGGCGCTTGTCATCCCCTGATTCGCCTGCGCCATCTGTGGGATGTCACCACTTTGGATCGCGCCGGTCAGCCGCGAGCGGGCGTTGGCTATGGCGGTGAACACCTCTTGTTCCTGTCCCGCAATCGCACGCACGGTCGAAACCAGATTCGGAATCAAGTCGGCTCGGCGTTGCAGTTGCACTTCTATCTGGCTCTTGAGCGTGTTGACGCGCTCGTCGAGTGTTTGGATCCGGTTGTAAGCACACCCCGTCAGGCTCAACAGTGCGATGGCGAGCACGGCTTTTCTCATGACAACATCCTCCTCTTACTGCTGACCGGCGGACTCGTCGGTCGCGGTTGCAACGGACGTGGTGTCGGCAGGTTCCGTTTGTCCGTATTGATCTACGAAGTGCGCCAGGCGCTGGAGTTCATCTACATACCGTGCTCCGATGTCGTCGTAGGGCTTGAGCGCCCGCACGGTGCGGCCCGTGATCTTGTCGACCACCCAACTAAACGCTTGGGCGTCGAGGCCGGCGGCCTCGGTCGCCTGGCGTACCAGGGATGCCGGAGCGGTTTCGGGTTTGCCTCCCACGAGGCGAACGGTCGCCCGCATGAGGACGAAGAAGGTACCGGCCGAATCGATCAGGAGACGTGTGAGCGCCTTGCCGTCGCCTGCCACCGCGGCGTACTCGGCCCGCAACTGCAACAGCTTCCCGCGGATCTCTCGCTCGAGCTCGTGGCGGAGATGGCCCAGATCCGTCTCGATGCCATCGAAGGGATCCATGCCGCGCAGTAACTCATGGGCTTCCCGCATGTCCTCGATCTCGATAGGGAAGACATCGGTGGAGTTGCGCCACTCGGTCTCGGAAAAGATCAACGGCGGCGGCTCGCGGCGCTTCACCCAGCCGGCGATCGCCTTTTCGATCGGCCGAAGCGCGGCCGTGGACGCGTCCGCGACGATCAGCAACAAATTCAGGTTCGAGTGGCTGGGATCGTACCCGCCGCGGACCTCGGAACCGAACATAATCAGTGACTTCAGATTGTCGCCCAGGACACCCGCCATTTGGTCGGCGAACGCCTGCGCTCGTTCGCGCTTAGTCATCTTTGCCATTCAGAAACTCCCTCCTGCGCCGCCGCCACCGAATCCGCCGCCCCCCCCGAAACCTCCGAAGCCCCCACCGCCAAAACCACCTCCGAAGCCCCCACCGCCGTGCCGATGCCCACCGCCCATCAACATCGACAGCAGCAGCAATTGCCCCGCTCCGCTCCCCACGTATCGCCTCCCGTAGCGACCCCGTCTTCCGCCGAGCATCATGAAAAAGAACAGCATCAAGAAGATCAGTTGGACAGGGAATGGCCTTCCGCGCCTGCGCTGGGGCCGTGGGGCTTGGGCGATCCCGCCTGTCAGTTCGAAGGCGAACTCCGCGGCATACGCCTCTGCGAGCATCTGGACGCCGACCACGAGCCCGGTGGAGAAGTCTCCGGATTGGGCGGCCGCGGCCCCGATGGCGTCGCGAATGCGGCCCGCCCGCGCGTCGGTTATGAATCCTTCGGCACCGGTGCCGGGGGCTATGAAGAGGTCCGAGCGACCGTCACCGGGCCTCGCCCCGGGCTTGAGGAGCAACACCACGCCGGTGTTGCGCGCCGGATCTCCGGCGCTGCCGGCCGTGCCGACCCCCCACTTGCGACCGATCTCCAATGCGACCGTGAATGGATCTTCCCCCATCAGGTCGGGCAAGGTGACCACTACGATCTCGCCGCCCGACTTTTGCCGTACTTCCCGGATCAGCGCGTCCATCGCTTGCTCGGCGCGAGGGCTTATCACGTTGGCAAAATCGTTGACGAATCCGACCGGCTCCGGCAGCTGAAGCTGAACCAACGTCAGGATTGGTAGTAAAATCATCACCACCAATTATAACCTGGCATCGGCGCCACCTGTCGCATTTGCTGTTGAGCGGTACCGATTCCCGCCTCACCGGTCAGATCCCGGCTGTCACTAGTGGTCGCAGCGAGCCGCTCTGCCTCCCGATCGCGGGGTTGGATCGGGCATGAGTGGTGTGCGGTGCTGGCCCAACGTACCTTTCGCGCGACGTCAACGGAGACCTCGCTGTTGCATCTGGGTATCGCCACGCTGCTCGCCATTTTTCCGTCGGTCCAGTCGGCTGGAGCAGAGCCGGACACCGCCGGGTACTGGCAGCAGGAGGTGCGCTACGTGATCCACGCGTCGCTCGATGAAACGAACGCAACGCTGTCGGGGCGAGAAGCTATCAGTTACATCAATAGGTCACCCGACACCCTCACCAGTTTCTTTCTGCATCTGTATCTGAACGCGTTTCGTCCCGGATCCCGCTGGGCGGACCGCGACAGCATCGAGGGATCGCCGCGGTTCAACGATCTCGAAGACCCGGATTATGCCTTTGAGCGCGTGAGCCGTATAGAGGTAAACGGCGTTGCGGTTGCACCTGAATATCCGTACGCGCCGGACTCGACCATCCTCCGCATCGCCCTACCGGAAGCTTTGGTTCCGGAAGACAGCATGAACCTCTCGGTGCAGTGGCAAGCGCGGCCCAGCACGTTGCCGAGGCGGCAGGGTCGCAGAGGGCGCCGCTACGATTTCGCGCAATGGTACCCGCGGGTTGTGGTGTACGACCGCGGCGGATGGCAGGACCACCCGCTGTATCCGGCGGGGGAGTTCTATGGCGAATTCGCAACCTACGATGTCACATTTGATGTTGCCGAAGACCAGGTTATTGGATCCACGGGCGTGCCGGTGGAAGGAGATCCAGGCTGGGAGCGCGCCAAGGCAGATCCCACACTCCAGATCGACTACCAGCGCGATTGGTACTCCCCCCTCCTTCCCCCTCCCCCCTCCCCCCCCCCTGCTCCCCGGGGAGGAGGGAGGGGGGAGCAGGGAGGGGGCTGCGGGGAGGGTAGGAAATGTGTCCGCTTCTATGCGGAGGACGTGCACCACTTCGCGTGGTCGGTGAATCCCGAGTACGTCTACGAAGAAGGACGCTTCGAAGATGTCGTGGTGCGTGTGCTCTACCTCCCCGGAGAGCAGGCGACGTGGGGCGACGGCGTCGCAGTGGGCCGAACGATCGAATCGCTGCGCTGGTTGAAGGAGTTGTTTGGTCCATACCCGTGGCCGCAGCTCACCAACCTCCACCGCATCGAGGGTGGCGGCACCGAGTTTCCCATGGTGATCATGGATGGCGGGGCCAGCATGGGCCTCATCCTCCACGAGACGGGTCATCAGTACTTGATGGGGATTCTGGCCAACAACGAGTGGCGGCATGGTTTTCTCGATGAAGGATTCTCGAGTTTTCAGGGGGCGTGGTGGGGCGAGGAACAAACGCCGGGGTCCGACGCGTATGCTTCATTGGCAGCAAGCATTCTCCAGTTCGACCTGGACGGGTGGTCCGAGCCGATCAACCGTCGCGGAGAGGATTTTCGGGATTTTGCAACGTACGGTGTCATGACGTACAGCAAAGCGCAGTTATTCTACTTCCAGCTACGTTATGTCCTGGGTCGGGCCGTGATGCGTGCCGTGCTCAGAGAGTACTACGACCGTTGGAAGCTCAAGCACGTAACACCCGATGCGCTGCGTGATGTGGCCGAAGACGTGAGCGGGATGGAACTGGGTTGGTTATTCGATCAGTGGCTCAACCAAACCCCTCTGATCGATTTTGCGATCGGCACGGTCGAGCGGCGGGAACTGCCTGACGGATCGTGGGAAACGAGTGTGGAGGTGCTTCGGAAGGGCGACGGTTGGATGCCTGTCGAGATCGGTGAGCGCGACCGTCCGGTCATCTACGCTCGCTCAACAGGACTCGACCGTACAGAGACCGTGACGTTTCGCACGGCTGAAAAACCAGGCCGCTTGATGCTCGATCCGCGCGTCAGGAGTCACGACTGGAATTTCACCAACAATCGGGAAGCGGGTTTGTTCGATCTCGCCGACGCGCGCTACCGTCTCGACACGTTCGTCGAGGAGCCGGCTGCCCGGGATCGACGTGTGCTGTCCATCGCGCCGACGCTGTGGTGGAATGACGCGTCGGATGCCACGGTCGGGGTTCGCGTGCGTCAGAACTATCTCGGGCGATTCGACAAACGGACGTGGTGGGTGGGGCGTGGCGTGTCGGGTGTCGCGCAAACGACCGAAGGGCCTCTCGATTTTTCCTTCTCTTGGGAGAACCCGATATTCCTGCGCAGTGACCGCGCGTCGCAGCTGTTGGAAGGGTGGAGCCGAGACGGGACCGTAGGCGCGCGCGCGCGGTTTTCAAGGGAGCGCCGATCATCGTTCACGTCTCCGAGCCGGCATCGCGTCGGTTGGATGGCGCAGTGGGTGGCGACGCGGCAGACCGACTTCCTCGACCCGGCGCTGTGGGACAACGGTGGGACGGTCGAACTCGGCCGCCTCGATGACTGGAACCTCGGAGCCTTGGGCGCACGGTGGAAAGCGAGCGCGGACGCTCGCGCAGGCGTCACGTACTCGCGGGTAGGTGGCCGAACGGGCAATGCGAAACCGTTCCTTCGCGTGACGGCCACGGGTTCGTCTCGCAGACCGCTGGGAGCATTCGTGCTCGGCACCCGATTTTTCGCCGGTGCCTACGTGGCCGACGACCTTCCCGCGCTGCAACGAGCCATTCCTCTCAATGGGGCCGACCCCTACCAGACGTTGGAGAACCCCTTCGTGCGCACGCAGGGCGCTCTGCTGGTGCAAGAGGATCTCCAGTATCACTCGCCGGGCAACGGCAATCTCCGTGGATTCCGGCGCGGTTTGGGGGGGCGATGGGTGTTGGCGGCGAACATCGAGCTCGAGCGGTACCTGTTCCGCCGACCGTCAGGCGTGGTGCGGAGCGTGGCGGTGGTAGGTTTCGCCGACGGCGCCCTGGTGGACACGGTCGCGGTACGCACATTTTCCGGGACGGCTATCAAGGCCGTGTCCGACGGTGGAATGGGCGTGCGGATCGGTCTGCACGTGGGTGACTTGACTTTTCCGCTGCGAATCGAGTTTCCGTTCATCGTGTCGGATCCACGAGAGAGTTACGAAACGATTCCCGGCGACAACCGATTGGGGTTCCGGTGGCTGATAAGTCTCCAGCCGATTTTCTGAATCACGGCCGCGGCGACCGCCGGGATTTTTTCCTCGCGACCGTTGGACGCATCGCGGAGGAGGTCGGCCGGCGCGCCGAGCAGCGCGTCGTGGCGAAGCGTTACATGCGGCCCCCCGGGGCCCTCGAGGAAGTGGGTTTCCTGGTCGCCTGCACTCGTTGCGGCGACTGCATGCCCGTGTGTCCGGTTGCCGCAATCGTAAAGGTGCCCACGTCGGGAGGGCTGGCGGCCGGCACACCCATGATCGACCCGAACCTGCAGCCGTGTATTGTCTGCTCGGACATGCCATGCGTTGCGGCGTGTCCAACCGAGGCGCTCACGACGCCCGAGAACGGCTGGACCGGGTACCGCATGGCGACGTTGGAACTCGATTCGGATCGATGCATCGCATTCGACGGCACCGAATGTGGCGTGTGCGCCGAGGCGTGCCCGGTGGGTGAAGTGGCGCTTACGCTTGACGAGGACGGCTGCCCGGTGATTCACGCTGAAGGATGTGTCGGATGCGGCGTTTGTGTGCGTGCATGTGTGACAAGTCCGTCATCGCTTCGAATCCGGTATTGAATGCCAGGACCTTTGGGGGCCAAGATGGACGTACCGTTTCGAGTGGAAAAGCCTTGGGGCCACGAACTGATTTGGGCGAAAACGGATCGGTACGTCGGCAAGATTCTCCACATCGAGCCTGGCCACCTGTTGAGCCTGCAGTATCACGAGAAGAAAGATGAAACGATCCACGTACTGACCGGCGAAATCATTTTCCGGGTGCAGGAGGACGGCGAGATGACGGAGCGGCGCATGGTGGCGGGCGAGAGCTACCACATCACGCCGCACACCGTGCATCAGATGGAAGCGG
>JADFPO010000100.1 GCA_022562295.1 Gemmatimonadota bacterium | reverse complement strand
GCAACCTGCACGTGGGCAAGGCCACCGTCTATCGTACGCTCGACTTGCTGGTCAAAGCCGGCCTCGTCATCGAGCACGACTTCGGCGAAGGATTCAGACGGTACGAGCCATGCAGCGCTACGAGCCACCATGAGCATCTCGTCTGTCTCGAGTGCGGCAAGGTCGTTGAGTTTGCCAACGAGCGGATCGAGCGAATGAAGGCGCTGATCGCAGACGAGCATGGGTTCCGACACCACCATCATCGGTTGGAGATCTACGGAGTGTGCCGCGAATGCCAGGGCCGCGCCGGTGCGCCCACAGGAAATCAAACGGCCACAACAAGAGAGTCTTCGCGGTGATCAACGGGCATCCGCTGGTACCTAAGATCGCATTCCTTACCAAGGGCACGGGGCGGCACAAGCAGCGATTGACCAGCTACGAGTTGGCGCTGCGAGACGCCAAGATCGCTCAGTACAACTTGGTCACCGTCAGCTCCATATTCCCAGCGCACTGCAAGCTGGTATCGGCCACGCAGGGTCTCAAGCGGCTCACGCCCGGTCAGATTGTCTTCGTGGTTCAAGCCAGGGCCGAGACCAACGAACCTTTCCGCATGGCGGCGGCGTCCATCGGATTGGCCATACCGAAAGATCCAAGCCATCACGGATACGTATCAGAACATCACGCGTTCGGCATGTCCAACGCCCAGGCCGGAGATTATGCAGAGGATTTGGCCGCGAGCATGCTCGCCACGGTGCTCGGCGTACCGTTCGACCCGGACGAAGCGTGGGACGAGCGGCGCGAGCAGTGGAAACTCTCTGGAGAGATCGTCAAGACCACCAACGTCAGCTGCACCGCCAAGGCCCGCAACAACCACCAGTGGGTCACCGTGGTGAGCGCGTTGGTTTTCTGCGGATGAACGAGTTTCGTAACGCGGCCACGCCGGTCCCAGAGGCGTTGGCGGAGTTTCCGTGGGGTGCCCCGGACTCGTTCCTCGGGTTGCCGCCGGAGCACTCGGCATACGAGTCCGCAGCGGTCGTGCTGCTTCCGGTTCCCTACGAGGCGACCGTGTCGTGGCGCAGCGGCACCAAAGACGGTCCCGGAGTGGTAATCGACGCATCCCAGTACGTGGAACTGTACGACCACGAACTCGATAGTGAACCGTACACCATCGGCGTTCACACACTCCCCGAGTTGTTGCTCTCCAACGCCGGGCCGGAGGCAGCACTCGAAACGCTGCGGGGTGTGATGGACGCGCTTACGCGGACCGGCAAGTTCGTGATCATGGTCGGTGGCGAGCACAGTTTGTCGGCAGCGCCGATCATGGCACACGCCGATCGCTTGGGGAGTCGACGCCTGTCGGTGTTGCAGTTGGATGCTCACGCCGATCTGCGCCCGGAATACGCGGGAACCACGTATTCGCATGCTTGCGTAATGTATCGAGTGCATGATCGAGTAGACATCGTGCCCACGGGCATTCGATCCCTCACCCGTGACGAGCGTAACTTGATTGAGGAAAGGCATATTCCTGTAGTGTTTTCGCACGAATTGGTAGGGGAAGAGTGGATCGACCGAGTCGTCGACGCGCTCGGACCCGACGTGTACATCACCTTCGATGTTGATTACTTTGACCCGGCGATGATGCCATCGACGGGAACGCCGGAGCCGGGGGGAGGGGAGTGGCATCCTACGCTGCGTTTGTTGGAGCGGGTCTTTCGGGAGCGGAATGTCGTCGGGTGTGATGTGGTGGAGCTATCCCCGATCGCGGGCATGGTGGCGCCCGATTTCCTCGTTGCAAAGCTCATCTACAAAATGATAGGGTATCGCGCGGCGGTCGCCTGAGAAAGGTGGGAACCCGACGGGCGCCGCGCGTGTTCCGAAGATGCTATGGAAACGACATCCTCAGTAGGCCTGTTCATCGCGTTCACCGCTGGCGTGTTGAGTTTTCTCTCGCCTTGCGTGCTCCCGCTCATTCCCAGTTACATGTCGTTCATCACCGGGCTGTCGCTGGAGGAAATGGGCGATCAGAGGCGCGCTGCGGTCACACACGCGTTGCTGTTCGTGAGCGGTTTCACGCTGATCTTCATGGCGCTGGGGGCCACGGCGACGGGCCTTGGTCGGTTGCTTCAGTTCCACCAGGTGTGGTTGGAGCGGGCCGGCGGTGTCTTGATCGTGGTGTTTGGTCTGTACATGCTAGGTGCGTTCAGTTTCGGAGTCTTTGCGCGGGAACGGCGCGTCCACATCCAGAATAAACCGCTCGGCTATCTCGGGAGCGTCCTCGTCGGGGTGGCGTTCGGCGCCGGCTGGACCCCCTGCATCGGCCCGATCCTGGGATCCATCTTACTGTACACTAGCTCCCAGGGAGACCTGGGCCAGGGTGTCGTGTTGCTGTTCTCGTATTCCATGGGTCTGGCCGTGCCGTTTCTCATCGTCGCGCTTGCCGTGGAGCGCTTCATCACGTGGTTCCAGAGCTACCGCCGGTACATGCCGTTTGTTACCAAGGCGTCGGGCGGGATGCTGGTGTTCCTCGGCTTGCTGTTGATGAGCGGTTACTTCAGCCTGCTTGCGGCGTGGCTCCAAGGGCTTACGCCCGACTTCTTGCGCGACCGCATCTAGATTATCCACTGGTCCCTCGTTTGCATCTCAGTGACGCACCGGCCGGTCACCCCGTATGACCGCGGCCACTGAGCAAGCGAGGCGGTTGATTTTCCAGGATTGCCAGCACACGGCTCAATTGAGTAACCTCAGACAACACTTCTCGCGGGTAAGCCAGCCATGACACGCACCAACACCCCGTTCGGCCTACTGATCGCCGTCGCCCTCACCATCGCAGCCTGCGGCGGTGAGGAAGCCAATACCGTCGCGGACGAAGAAAACGCTCGCGACCTCACTCTACCGCCCCCACCGGCCATCTCCGCCATGGAGGATGAGCCGGAACCGGAACCCGAGAGAGCGACGCCGCCCCCGCCCCCGCCTCCGCGACCGGAGCCCGTCGTGACGCAAGCTCCCGAACCGGTGCCGGACCCGCCAGCCGCTGAGCCGGAGCCAGCCAGGCTGGACGCGGGCACCATCATCTCGCTCCGCGCGTCCGATACCCTCACGTCGCGTCACAACAAGCCGGGAGACTCCATTCGGGCAACCCTCGATGGCCCGGTGAGTGACGTCAACGGCGAGATAGTCATACCGGCTGGGGCCATATTCACCGGCATCATTGCGGACCTCGCGCCTGCCGAACGGCCCGGGGGCGAGGGAAGGATGGTCCTCATTTTCGACCAGGTGCATTTTGGCGGCGATGTCTACACCGTGGAAGCCGGCATTGATTCCGTCGGCACCCGCATGAAGGGTCGCGGCGTCACCGCCGGTGACGCGGCCAAGGTCGGGGCCGGAGCTGTCGTGGGCGCGCTGGCGGGGCGGCTCATCGGAGGTAACAGCCGCGGGACCGCGGTGGGCGCGGCCGCTGGGACCGCTGCCGGTGTGGGCATTGCAGTAGCCACTCGCGACATCGACATCATTCTCGATGCCGGGGCGCCGATTCGGCTTGTGTTAACAGTGCCATTTATCGTGGAGCGGTAAAACCTGTGGCCAGCGAACTTTGAACAGGTCGAGCGCTGGTAGCGCTGACCCGTGGCGCTGAAACCCGAGTTCCTGGACGCTCGCACCACCGAGCGTCGCAATCCTCGTACGACCGACATCGACCAGGCGTCCAGCCTCGAGATCGTGGATCTGCTGAACGCGGAGGATCGGCGAGTACCGGAGGCCGTGCACGCGGAGCGTGAACATCTGGCACGCGCGATCGATCTGGCGACGCGCGCGATCGAGGCCGGCGGTCGCCTGATCTATGTTGGTGCTGGCACCAGCGGGCGTCTCGGCGTGCTGGATGCTGCGGAGTGCCCCCCGACCTTTGGCACACCGCCCGAGATGGTGGTGGGAGTGATAGCCGGGGGCCGGGCGGCCCTGACGGGGTCGCAGGAAGGTGCCGAGGACGACACAGCCGCCGCAGAGCACGCCATGGCTGAAAACGGCGTCGATGTCAAAGACTTTGTCCTGGGAATCGCCGCCAGCGGCACCACACCGTTCGTCAGCGCAGCCCTGAAGCGAGCACGTGCCCTCGGAGCGGTGACCGGGCTCGTGACCTGTGCAACTCCTCCTGAGGACCTCGAACTAGACGTGGTCATCGCCGTACGCACGGGACCGGAAGCCCTCACGGGCTCCACACGGCTGAAAGCCGGGACGGCGACCAAACTGGTGCTGAATTGCATTTCTACGGGCACGATGATTCGTCGCGGCAAGGCCTACGGAAATCTGATGGTCGACCTCAAGGCCTGGAGCGACAAGCTGGTGGACCGAAGTGAGCGCATTGTCATGGAGGCCACAGGCGGGGGGGCTGGCCGGGAGGAAGCCCGCCGAGCCATCAAGGCGGCTGGCGGGAGCGTGAAACTCGCCATCGTGATGGTGTCGCGTTCCGTCAGCGCCGCGGAAGGCGAGAGGCTTCTCACCGATGCAGGTGGAGTCGTCCGCGCCGTTGTGGGGGATCCGCCATCGGTGATCGAGTAGAGGGCTGCGAATCCTAAATCTTTATTTTCCAATGAGTTAGGTACTTCGACTAGAGTGAGTGATAGCTCACTGCGAGACCTATGGGTTGGACCACGAGGTGGGGTTCCTGGGGCACCTAGTCGTTCGAGTCCAGCAATCTGTGGGCATAGGACGACGGCACTGCGTACACGATCCGGCCACCGCTCCCCGTCACTCCACCATACAGTATGGCGATGACCAGGCCACTGGCATCGAAAATGGGGCTGCCGCTGGCTCCCTGTGCGCCGTAGCCATTGATCTGGATGAGGTTGGGAAGATTCTTGCTCACGGTCCCGGCGGTGAGCGTCGTGGTGGCAAACGTGCCGTCCGCGGTCTCGAGCTGAGGGCTGTCGACACCGCCAGGGAATCCGATAACGGCCACAGCCGCCCCCACCGGCACGGTGTCGGGCTGCCGGTTGAGCCCCCGGATCGTGGGAACCTGGCCCCGAAGCTCGACTCGGATGACGGCGAGGTCGGCGTCGTCGTCTTGAGACAGGGCGACCACGTGGGCAGGGAAGAACTGCCGGGAGTCGGCGAACTTGACCCCGATTCGACGGGGCGTGCGACTGCCGTCGGGTCCGGCGACGACGTGGCGGCTGGTGAGCATGGTGCCGTCCGATCGGACGGCGAACGCCGTGCCCGTCTCCACCTGTCTCGGGCCGAACTCAACAAAGACCAACGCCACCGCGCGCTGATTTGCAGCGGCAATGCCCTCGAAATCGATCCGCGCGGCGAGTTGCTGGTCCGCAAGTTGGCTCAGGGCGCTCTCGAGCTGGGCGCTGAGGTTCTCGACGCTTTCCCGGTTGCCCGCTTCGCGTGCCTCGGTGAGACGCTGCTGGAAGGCTTGCACGTCCTGTTGGGAGGATCGGAGCGTGCTGGCCAATTCGGCCATCTGTCCCCGCAAGAGATCCACGGTTTCACCGGCGTTCTGCAATACGCTGTCGATCTGGGATTGCAACTCCGCTACCTGCTGATCTCGCGCGAGGCGCTGCTGGCGGCTGACGAACCAGAAACTCACCGCTACTCCGAGGAGCAGCACGGCGAGCACCCCTGTGACGTGGCGATGGCGACGCGTTTGGCGCGCAACCTCGACGCGCACCCGCTGCGTGGTACTCGCTTTGGCTTTTGCGGCGACCGGGGCAGGGCTGCGTGAGGCACCGGTCGCGCGTAGCTGGCGCTGCTGGATGGGTGTCGGCGTCGTGTCGGGGGTCTTGTCCGGCACGGTGCGGAACTCGATCAACGGCCCGTCGGAGCCCAATCGGATCTGGTCCGTGTCGTCGAGCCTGGTATCGGCCGTGATCTTATGGCCGTTGACGTAGGTTCCGTTGCGGCTGTTTTGGTCCCGAACGACCCATCGGTCGCCCTGCCTCTCGATGGTGGCGTGTCGGGTGGACACATCGAGGTCGTGGTGCGGATCCAGCTGGAGCGCGGAATCGGGATGACGGCCGATAGTGATGTGATCTTGGGAAAAGACCTGGATAACCCCGGTCCGGCTGCCGGTAACGATCCTGAGCTGTGCTTTCACGTCGCCGGACCCACTATCACGCTGCCACGAACATCGCCGCAGCCATGATGAACGCGGACGCGAGCGCTGCGATCGTCATCTGTGTGTTGTTGCTCGGGGAGGGCGGGTCGCTGCCTTTGTACACCGGTACTGGCTCGGTGTCGGACTCGGTGTCGAGAAGTGGATAGACCTCGTGGCCGACTGACGCGTCGTCGTCTGACTCCTCTAGACCGTCACCGTCGATTCGCGCAACGATGGCGGTGATGTTGTCGTGTCCGCCACGCTCGTTGGCCAGGTCGATGAGGGACCCACAGGCCTCAACGAGGTCCTCGGTCGCTGAAACCGCCTTGCCGATCTCATCTTTGTTGACCAATCCGGAGAGGCCGTCCGAACACACCACGATGGTATCACCTCTTCGGATGTGCTGGTGGGTGAGATCGACCCGAACGCGCGGATCTGGACCCAGGGCCTGAAGGATGATGTTCTTGCGTTCGCTCTGCTCGGCTTCTTCCTCGGTCATTTCGCCGGCGTCGATGAGCCGCTGCATGAGCGATTGGTCCTTGGTGATCTGGGTCGCCTCTCCTTTCCGCACCAGATAGGCTCGCGAATCGCCCACCTGCGTCAAAAACAAGTAGTCCCCCAGAATCCCAACGGCCGTCGTGGTTGTGCCCATGCCTCGGCGGTCAGGGTGCTTCTTGGCGTGCTCGTGAATTTGCGTGTTGGCTCCCTCGACCGCCTCGCGAAGACGGAAGGCGAACTGCTGGGGTGTGTCCTCCTTGTCATTCACCCAGTGCGTCGTGAGATGCTCGTAGACGATCTGCGTGGCCATCTCGCTGGCGACTTCGCCGGCGGCGGCGCCTCCCATTCCATCTGCCACCATGAGCAAGGTGCCCTTGGGCCCCAGCTCGTGGTTGCGCACCTCCGGAAGGAGAGAAGCATTTTGCCGAGTCAGATCGGCTACCAGGAAGCTGTCTTCGTTGTGGTCGCGTTGCTGCCCGACATCGGTCCGGGCGAACACGGACACGTGGATCGACGGTTTCTTGGATCCGAAGAGGCTCACGAGCTTCCTCCCCCGAGTTCGGTCAGCAGATTGCGGTATGACCTGTTGCTTCCGTCGAGTTGGACGGCTTGCTGTGCCCAGTCTCTGGCTCGAAGCCGATCCTGCGTCCCGTCGAATATCGCTTGGGCCGTCACGAAAGCCGCCAGTGCCTTGTCTTTATCGGAAATGCCTGTGGCGTTGAAGTAGGCCGTTGCTGTATCCCTGATAGCCGCATAATTCGGGTTGGGCTCGTCAAATCGGAACATGAGCTCCAGCAGGTTATCCTCGGCGTTCTCCACCGATAGCCAGGCCGGATTCGACGGAGCAGTCACTCCGGGCGTCACCACCTCACTGTCTCGGGCTGCGACCGGGATAGCGACCCGTTCGGTGTTCGTCGGCTGCGGATTTGACGGCGCCGGGGTGTTCGTCCGCTCCTGATTCGCGGGCGTGGGATCCACTCGTTGACGCTGGTTAGCATTCGCTTGGTCACCCTGGGGTTCTGTGACCGAGGTCACAGGATTAGTGGTCATCTGGGATGTGTCCTGTGGGGCGGGGTCGCTGGACCCTCGGTTGATCATGAAGACTGCCCCGCCACCGCCGATTACCAGCGCTCCCACGACCGCCGCGATCGCTCCGACCGGCGTTTTCTTTGGGGCCACGGCCGGCGACGGCATCGGCGTGTCGGGCGTAGGGGCCGACATGGCTCCCGAAACCCGGGTGCTCGGTATGATCGCCGTACCCTCGTCCGCCATGGCCTCGGCCTGGCTCGTTATCTCCGAGCTGTCGATTAGCTGGGTCGCCCCGTCGGTATCGACGCTTGGCGCCGCATCTGCCAGATCGCCGACCGCCCGCACGGCATCCGAGCCGAACTGCGCCGCGTGTTCGTAGCGGTTTCCCGGCATCCGCTGCAGCGCCTTATCCATCGTTTGCTGCAAACCGGCTGGGAAGGCACCTGACGGCAGCGCCTCGGCCAACTTTATCGGCTCGTCCGTCAACCGCTTGATCATGATCTCCTGGGCGGTATCGGCTTGGAACGGTAGGGTTCCCGTCAGCATGCGGAAGAAGACGAGCGCCAGCGAGTAAATGTCGCTCCGCCCATCGACCTTGTCTCCCGACAGCTGTTCGGGACTCATGTACTCAGGGGTTCCGACAACCAACCCGGTTTTGGTGACGTGCTGACCCTCCTCGTCCCCACCCACGGCCTTGGCGATCCCGAAATCCACGACCTTGACCAGATCGGTGCCGTCGCGCGACCGGGCGATCATGATGTTGTCGGGCTTCAAATCTCGGTGCACGATGCCCAACTCGTGCGCGGCCTCCAACGCGTCGGCCGTCTGCTTCAAGAGGTTGGCCGCCCGCTTGGGGGCCAGGGCGCCCTCCCGCTCGATGAGATCCGTGAGTACCTCGCCCTCGATGAACTCCATGGCGAGATAGATGATGCCGTCGTCGGTTTCGCCGAAGTCGTAAATGCCGCACACGTTGTTGTGGGCGATCCGCGACGCGTTCGACGCTTCGCGGTTGAACCGGGCGATGGCATCGGGATCGTTCGCCATGGACTTCGACATCACCTTGATGGCGCTCATGCGTCCCATTTTCACGTGTTCGCCGAGATACACCGCCCCCATTCCTCCCTCGCCCAGCTTCTTGGTGATGCGGAACTTCCCGTCGATGATCGAGCCGACCAGATCGGCCACGCCGCCGGTCGACTTGAGCGACGACCCATCCGTTGGGCAGAAACTCTGCTCGTCCGGATACTCGGTACCGCAGGTGGTGCAGATTTTCACGGTATTTCCACTCGAAGCGTTTTGTCTCCGATTAAGATGCGCGAATCGTTGCGCAACTCGACCTCCTTACGAACCTTGATCGCGACGCCGTTCCGGCTCTCTGCGTCCACGATCACGAAATCCGCGTCGTGGGACTGAATTTGTGCGTGCAGGCCGCTCATCGAGGGGTCGTAGGAGAAAATCCAATCGCCCTGGTCGCGTCCGATATTGACGTTGCGTCCTGGGGACAAATGCATCATGTCCCGCACGCTACCATCGCTGCGAAGCTGACTCAGGTTCGCGATGTCGGCGCTCGGCGTCAAACTGCCGAGTCGCCGGGTCGCATCGGCCTCGGGAGGGTTGGGCCCAGGATACCCCAACCGACGGAACAGCAAGATCTGTGATCCGATATACAGGTGCTCGCCGTCCTCCAGCTTGTGGGGTTCCTCGATAAAGTACCAGGTCCCGTTGCGGCTCCCCAGGTCGCGCAAATACAACACGCTGTCTCGAAAGATCAGTTCTGCGTGTTGAGGGGAGAGGTACGGGTCGTCGGAGAAGGTGATGTCGGCGTCCTCGCGTCCGATCGTGGTCCGTTCGCCCACCAGCGGGTGTGAACTCAGTTGTGTACCGGCTTCATCCAGCCGGATCAGCCTCGCTCCGGTATCCACCACCGGCGCGTGCAACGCCGACGTTCTCCGCTCGCCCCGCGCGCCGGACTCTAGGCCGTACCCGCACTCGGAACAGAACTTGGCAGTTGACCCCACCGATTCCCTGCACTTCGGGCAGTTGGCCGGACCGGTCACGCGGTCAGTACGGGACCCGCACCCGGGGCAATAGGGCAGCCCCGGAGTGAGTTCCGTTCCGCAAGTCGGACAACCCGTGGTCGTCGCTACCGGCTTCTTGGGAGCCGATCCGAACAGACTCATACGTGAGTTCCGAGGGTTCTCAGAATGACGATGGGCCAGGTCCTTTCCAGGTTGGTCCGAGCGGCTCGACGCCCGGCGACGCCGGTGCGCCAGGGAAAAGAGCTAATGAGAGCCATGTATATAATGCCGCGAAACGGGGTCTAACAACCTCAAACTGACGCGGTTTCTGGCCGAAGTGTAGCTTCTGGGGCCGTGAGCTGGCCAGTCGCCACCCCTGACGGACTGCGCGGCGGCACCGCGCTTCGCGCCGCGACCGCCGCGTGGTGGCTGGGTGCCTGCACGGCCGGACAAGGGTCTCCGATCCGGTCGACCGCCGCCCCCGGCATACTACCGTCCGCGGGGTGTCGAATTGGCCCGCCTGGTCGATCGGGCCCTGGTCCAGAGGCTAGCGTATCGAGATTTCGACATGGTCCGGCCTACGGTGGATGCCGGCGGTGCTCGCGAGCGAGGCTGGCCACCGCCGCTAGGCCCAGCGCCTGGGGAGGGGATCGAGGCGTTCCTGTGGTGGTGGTCGGGGCGGCAGCCGAGCAGAGATGGGGCGCTCTCCCATGGTGATCTCGGTCACATCAGTTGTGCAACGTTTGAGGTTGCACACTGGGGACAAGACTAGCAGTTTTATACGATATCAGATTGACCTGCCTGACCCGGAGTTGAGATGTTCTGTTCGCGTTGTGGCGTCGAGTCGAGTGACGCCACCAATTTCTGTCCCTCCTGCGGTATGGATCTCGCGGCCACCACGCCCATCGCTGCGATCCGCGACCAGCCGAAGAAGACAGAGATCGAGATCATCCGGGAAGCGCTGAAGGACGACTACGAGATCGATGCAGAGCTGGGCAGAGGTGGGATGGCGGTCGTGTTCCAAGCGCGGGAGAAAGCTCTCGACCGCGAAGTAGCACTCAAAGTCCTACCGTTTGCGCTCGCCGGCGATGAGGAGTTCGTCGAGCGGTTCATGCGGGAGGCCCGCACCGCGGCGAGGTTGGAGCACCCCAGCATCATTCCGGTCTATCGTGTCGGAAAGTCCGGCGACGTGATCTACTTCACCATGAAGTTCTTGCGCGGACAATCGCTCGCCGACGTGCTGGACGAGCGGGGCACGCTGCCACCAAGTGAGATCCGAAGCCTCCTCAAACACTGCGCGAGTGCCCTCGGATATGCCAGTCATCACGGCATCGTGCATCGAGACATCAAACCCGACAACGTGATGTTTACCGACCGGGGTCTCCCGATCGTGACCGATTTCGGGATTGCGAAGGCTGCCACCGGCACCAAGCTCACGGGCACCGGCATGGCCATCGGCACGCCGTATTACATGAGCCCCGAGCAGGCGAGGGCACAAAAGGTAGACGGGCGCAGCGACCTGTATTCGCTGGGCGTGCTGGCGTATCAGTGTTTGGTCGGATCGGTTCCGTTCGATGGCGAGGATTCCTTCTCCATCGGATACAAGCACATCATGGAGGAGGTGCCGACTCCCGAGCTGGACACGGACGAAAAGCGCAGTCTGTTCCCCATCATCAAGCGGATGATGGCCAAGGAGCCGACGGAGCGCTACCAAACGGCTGATGATCTGATCGCCGCCCTCGAGGGCCGTGAAGTGCCTCCGCCGGCGGTGGCCGACGCCGCCATGGCAGAGGCGCCCACCACGGTGGCGCCGGCTTCAGGGCTCCCACCCGTCGCCACTGGAGCGGCGGGTGCGGCTACGCCGATTACCCCTATGCCGCTGTCGTCAACCGAGACCGAGCCCTCCAAGAAAAAGAAGACCGGTCTCCTCGTGGGTGTTTCGGCGATCGTCCTGTTGTTTGGCGGTACGAGCGGTTGGTATTACACCGCCGTGATGGGCAACGAACTGCCGTTGATCGGGAATCTGTTCGAAGATGCGCCCGCAGACAGGGGATCTCAGCCGACGGCAGCCGCGCCGGCGGAAGACCCCGCCGGGCCAACTGCGCCAGCGGAAGACCCCGCTGGGCCAACCGCGGCTCCCGACGAAGCACCACCCGTTGCCAGCACGGAAGGGCAGCCGACCGCAGTGGATTCGAGCGCCGGGCTGGTGGAAGCCGAGGAGCCGGGTGCCGAGCAGCCGTCAGCCGAGACACCGCCACTGCCGACCACCCAGCCGGAGCGGCGTCCGCCGCCGCCGCCGCCAACCGAGGGAACCCTGCGCCTTACCCTCAGCCCCGCTTCCGCTCAGGTACAGATCGACAACCGAGCCGTGCGGGGACGGACCCACAGTTTGCCGCCCGGACCGCACCGGGTCACGGCATCGGCGGCGGGATATGAGTCGTTCAGCCGCGACATCCGGATCGTGGTGGGAGAAACCTTCCGCCTCAACATCGCGCTCGAGGAGGAGCCTCCCGCCAGTCAGTGTGAGACGTTCAATACCACGGACTACAACGTCGACGGGAGTTGTTTCGATGCGCAGCCGAGGCCGAAGGCGGCCACGATCGTCCCGTTGACGCCCGAGATCG
>JADFPO010000099.1 GCA_022562295.1 Gemmatimonadota bacterium | reverse complement strand
GGTAGGTCTGCACCGTTCCGTCACGAATCACCGGGGCGCTTTCCCCGTCCTCGTAGGGATAGGGATTGGCGGTGCGCGCCCCCGAGCCTTCGCGAAGGTTGAAGTGGACACCGATGCGCGAAACCTCGTTCTCGCTTCGGGCACGTATTACTACGTGATCCCAATCCGCCTGCTCGAAGTCGGGGACGTCGATGTAGATCCCTCCCCGGGGGTTTCCACCTCGATTCCGCATCGCGTCCGTCAGTGTGACCAGTAGTCCGTCTGCCGTTCCTGTGAGTTGGGCGGGCGGGTTGGCATGCCAGGGAGGGGTCGCTTTCCAATCGGGCTGGGGCTGATCGAAACGCCACTCCACCGGCTCAGGAATGTCCTCCGGAACCTCGGAGCCCACTATAGTGGCGGCGTCAAGATGCTCTTCCAGGTGAAGCGGCATGTCGACGGTGAGCGGGGCGGGTCCGCCGCAGGCGAGGCAGAGCACGCTCGTGAGCAGCAGACTCGGCAACAAGTGAAATCGGCGGCCGTTTTGGAGACGAGTTGTCGAACGCAGCACGGTATCCTTCCTTCCTCTCGTGCTGCAGCGAGAACCCATGTGAAGGCGTCTCAGATCACTGTGTATCTGTCGAGGTGGAGTGCGCCAGGGCCGGAGGACACCTCCCTCCACCACATCCCTATAGTGAACCGCAATTGAGCGATTCGGCAAGAGCCGGGGCTGTGGCGCGCGGCTGTGTTGGGACTATCTTGTTCTCCAGGAGCCCGGCTCCATGGCAGCCGTGCGGCGGGGTCCTCAGGACGGCAGTCGTATGGGTTGTCAAGCGGAGGGCGTGACCATGGCACCGGTCCTCAAGCGCGTGTACCGTAGGATCCGATTCGGCAAGGCCATCGTCATGGTCTCGGGTCTGCCCCGATCGGGTACTTCCATGACCATGAAGATGCTTGTGGAAGGAGGCTTGGAATTACTCACCGACGGTATCAGAACCGCCGACGACAGCAATCCCGAAGGCTACTACGAGTTCGAAAAGGTAAAGGAACTCAACAAGGCCCGTGATCTATCCTGGCTGAACGGCGCCCGGGGGAAAGCCGTCAAGGTCATCTCGTACCTCCTACCGCACTTGCCGGATACCCTGAACTACCAGGTCATCTTCATGCACCGCAATCTGCATGAGGTGATCGCCTCGCAGAACAAGATGCTCGAGCAACGCGGTGAATCCAACGAGACATCGGACGATCGCCTCTTGACGTTGTTCGAACAGGAGGTGAAGAAGGCGAAAAATCTCATCGCCGCCCGGTCGTGTTTCGACGCGATCGACGTGAACCACAAGGACGTACTGGCTGATCCGCTTCAGCAGGCGACGCGGATCAACCAGTTCTTGGGTGGCAGGCTAGACATCGAGCGGATGGCGGCTGCTGTTGACCAGCGGTTGTATCGAAGCCGGAGAACTTCTTGACCGATCATCTCATAGCCCCTCACGGGGGAACGCTCATCGACTTGCTGGTCGATGATGAACGTGTGGGCGAACTCAAAGACGCATCTCGCGATTGGGAATCGTGGGATTTGACGGCGCGTCAGCTTTGCGATCTCGAACTTCTGTTGAGCGGCGGGTTTTCGCCACTGACGGGTTTCATGACCCAGGCGGATTACGAAGGAGTTTGCAGTTCGATGCGCCTGGCGGACGGAACAATCTGGCCGATCCCCGTCACGTTGGACGTTTCCGAAGAACTGGCCGATACGCTGAGTGCGGGTTCAACCTTGGCCTTGCGGGATGCCGAGGGTGTAATACTGGCCGCCCTACACGTCGAAGAGGTGTGGCGGCCGGACCGGGAGGCCGAAGCGAGCGCCGTCTTCGCCACTGACAATCCCGAGCATCCCGGTGTTGCCTATCTGCTTAAGCAGACGAACCCGGTGTACGTCGGCGGGAAGCTCGAAGGCATCCAACGACCCGTTCACTATGACTACCTGGAAATCCGTCATACGCCTGCGGAATTGCGGGAAGCCTTCTCCAAGCTCGGATGGCGTAAGGTGGTGGCGTTTCAAACGCGCAACCCGATGCATCGGGCGCATCAGGAACTCACCCTTCGAGCGGCCAAGGAGGTGGAGGCAAACCTCTTGATTCATCCGGTGGTGGGAATGACCAAGCCGGGTGACGTTGACCATTACACGCGAGTCCGCTGTTATCAGGCGTTGCTGCCCCGCTACCCTCAGCACACGGCGAAGCTTTCGCTGTTGCCGCTGGCGATGCGCATGGGCGGCCCGCGCGAGGCAGTGTGGCACGCGATCATCAGGAAGAACTACGGTTGCACGCATCTCATCGTCGGGAGAGACCACGCCGGGCCCGGCAATGATTCCAGCGGCACGCCGTTCTACGGGCCGTATGACGCGCAACAAATGCTCCGCCAATACGAAAAAGAACTGGGCATGACCATGGTCCCGTTCAAGATGATGGTCTACGTGGAGGAGAAGGATTCGTACTTCCCCGTGGACGAAGTGCCCGACGGTGCGCGATCGTTGAGCATCTCGGGCACCGAACTCAGAGAGCGACTGGCTCAAGGACGGGAAATTCCCGGATGGTTCACGTTCCCGGAAGTGGCGGTCGAGCTACGTCGCAGTCATCGGCCCCGTCACATGCAGGGTTTCACGGTGTTCTTCACGGGCCTGTCCGGCTCCGGCAAATCGACCGTCGCCAACGTGCTGCGAACCAAGTTCTTGGAGATGGGCGGGAGACCTGTCACGCTGCTCGACGGGGATGTGGTGAGAAAACAGTTATCGTCTGAACTTGGCTTCTCCAAGGAGCATCGCGACATCAATATCCGTCGAATTGGTTACGTCGCCTCCGAGATAACCAAGAATGGCGGAATTGCCATCTGCGCGCCTATTGCGCCGTATGACGACATCCGCAAAGAAAACCGAGCATTGATTGCGCCACTCGGCGGTTACATCCTCGTCCACGTGGCCACTCCCTTGTCGGTCTGCGAACAGAGAGATCGCAAAGGGTTGTATGCCAAGGCGCGGGCCGGAATCATCAAAGGGTTTACTGGCATCTCAGATCCATATGAGGAGCCCGATGACGCCGACGTGGTCATCGGTGCGACGGATGCCACGCCGGAAGAAGAAGCTCAGCAGATCATACTCTACCTGGAAAAGGAGGGGTACGTTGGAGATGAATATCGAATGATGAATATCGAATGTTGAATATTGGATATTGGATATTCGGGGAGTGGGGAGTGGGGAGTGGCGGTAAGGCAGCCCATTGCATCCCACTCCCCACTCCCCGCTCCCTGTTTCACCCCACATATTTTCCAAGCACGTCATCCCATCCCTTGTCGTACCGGCCACGGGTCTCCTCCGCTTTCTCCCCGAACGTCTCCCAACCCGAATGCGTCATCACCACCTCGGTCTTGCCGTCGCGATCTGAGAACGTGATTTCGACCTCCGTGGCCGTGTCCGGTTCACCGCCGGGGTGCCACGAGAACACGACGCGGTTGGGCGGTTCCCACTCTTGGACGGTGCCCCACAACGAGGTCTTGCCACTCTTCAACGTCTCGAAGATCTGGCCGCTGGTCTTGCACTCGAACGTCACGGTTTCCGCGTTTTTCTCGCCCACCGAATGGGTCTCCAACGGCCACCACGTTGCAATCTCCTCGGTGAATCGTCGGAATGCGTGCTCAACCGACAATGGCACAGTGATGGTTTTCACCAGTGGAGGGAGAGGTCTCTTAGTCTGTTGTTGAATCATTGGGTGTTCCTCCAGAATGTTTGGACGCGCTCTCTCCAAAAGCCGTCAGCACGTCTTGCCAGAACGAATCGAGATACGCCCGCAAGGCCGACAGACCACGGTCATTCACCTGATAGATGCGACGCGTTCCTTCCTTCTTCACCCGGACCAATTCGGCTTCGCGCAACACGCGCAGGTGCTGCGACACCGCCGGCTGGCTGATGGGAAACGCCGCGGCCAACTCGCCCACCGAGCTGGGGGTCTTCCCCAAGCGCTCGAACAAGGCCCGCCGAGTTGGGTCGGCGAGGGCTTCCAAAGCCTTATCATAACCCATGACTTATATAAGTAGCTACTTATACTATGTTGCGCAACCCAGGGAAACCGCAGGCTCGGCCCCTTGAAACCTTTCGGCCTTGTGTGCGTACTTAGCATTGTTAGGTTAGCAATGTTAAACCGAACAGAGGGCACATGGCCCGCACGGCGTTGGGCGAATTCGAGCATCTCATTCTGTTGGCGGTGCTACGGCTGGGCGACGAGGCCTACGGCGTCACCATTATCGATGAGTTGGAAAACCGGACGGGCCGCGAGATTTCTCAGGCCGCGACCTACATCGGGTTGAAACGGCTGCGCGACAAAGGACTGCTGACGTCGCACCTGGCGGACCCGTCTCCGGAACGGGGCGAACGTGCACGCCGGTATTTCGAGGTGACCAAGTTCGGATTGGAACGGCTCCGAGATTCGGCCAACGCCTTGTTCAGCATGTGGGAAGGCCTGGATCCCGAACTGCGAAAGCACGGCGGCTAATGACGACGCAACTGAAAACGCCCGCAGTGGCGACGCGCCTCATCGCTCGCTTGCTTCCACCCCGCGAGCGAGAAGACACCCTCGGCGATCTGGCCGAGCGGTTTTGCCGTCACGCGAACAGGCGTGGTCGGACGATGGCTCGGTTGTGGTATTGGAAGCAGGCTGTCGTGTTCTTGTTACGTGTTCCCGGAGAGCGTATCGGACAGCGATTACGAACGGCCGCACGTGAAATCATGACACCTGGCGGGCCACGTCGCATTGGCCCGATTGCGGCGTTGGCACTCGTGCTGCAAGACGTCCGTTATGCCGTTCGCAGTGTCAGAAAGAACATGGCATTCACGAGCATTGCTGTCATAACCCTGGCGCTCGGCGTCGGGGCCACCACCGCGGTGTTCAGTGTCCTGCATGGGGTGGTGCTCACCCCCCTGCCCTATCACGAGCCGGACCAGCTCGTGCGTATGTATTGGTCCACAGTCGAGAACCCCGACCAACGTCAATTCATGCCGGGGTTGGACTTCCTCGATTTTCGGGAACAGGTCGATGCGTTCGCCGGCCTCGCGGCGATGTACACGTATAGCGAGATCGGACTCGACGTCACCGGGTTGGGGGGGGCACGACGGCTGCGCGCGTTGCCGGTGAGCGCGGGATACTTCGAGGTCTACCGCGCAACGCCGCTCCTCGGTCGGACGTTTGGAAGCGAGGAGGAAGATACACCGCGGCGGAATGCGCCGTTCGCCATTCTGAGTCACCGTACGTGGACCACCCTCACCGACTCGGATCCGGACATCATAGGAGCGACGCTCACG
This sequence comes from Gemmatimonadota bacterium, assembly GCA_022562295.1. GTDB lineage: Bacteria > Gemmatimonadota > Gemmatimonadetes > Gemmatimonadales > GWC2-71-9 > B3T1B10. Next base: position 7,029 of record JADFPO010000099.1, on the reverse strand, counting down.
TTCGATGGTGAGGCACATGCCGTGCTTGGCGTGATGCGCCCAAGCTTCCACGACGTCGTGGCCGGCGACATCGACGTGTGGGTGCCAGCCGGCATGCAACGCGGGGGACGGAATTCCCGTGGAAATCACTACCTGACGATCGTTGGGCGCCTGAAACCCGACGTATCGCTCGCGCAAGCGCAGGCCGAGGTGGACGCGGTGCAGGCCGCCATTCTCGAGGAACTCTCCGGCGATTGGGAAAACACCCGCGTCACGCTCTATCCACTCTTCGACGACGTGGTGGGTCCAACCGGCACTATGCTGTTCGTGCTGATGGGTGCGGCCGGTTTGGTGCTGCTCATCGCGTGCGTCAACGTGGCCAATCTTTTCCTCGCCCGCAGCATAGCACGGCAAAAAGAGATCGCGGTTCGTGCCGCACTCGGCGCGGGCAGACTTCGGCTGGCGGGACAACTGCTTGTGGAGAGTCTCGTGATTGCCGCTATCGGCGGCGCTGCGGGTCTGGCCGCAACGGTCGTCGGCGTCCGAGTGCTTCTCGCGGTAAGTCCTGAATCTTTGGCTCGTGCCGAGGAGGTATCCTTCGACCCGACGTTACTCGGGTTTACCGCAGCGATGACCATACTCACCGGTCTCGTGTTCGGTCTTGCTCCCGCGTGGCAGTCGTTGAAGGTGGATCTCAACCACATCCTTCGCGATGCGGGCCGGGGCAGCACTGCTGGGTTGCACGGGAAGCATCTGCGCGGAGCGCTCGTGTCGGGCCAGATGGCGCTCGCCGTCGTGCTGTTGGTCGGCGCCGGTATTCTCATCAAGAGCTTCGTCGCACTCCAGCAGCTCGAACTCGGTGTGGACCCGGAGAACGTCGCGACGTTCGAGGTCAACCTTCCATCCGCCCGGTACTCGGACGCGGAGCAACGGATTCGTTTTCATCAATCGTTCCAGGATCGCATTCGGACAATCTCCGGCGTTCTGGCGGCTGGTGCTGTTTCTAAACTCCCCGTCTCCGGTGAATACCACATCTGGGGCTACCAGTGGAACACGCCCGACGGAATGTCCGATTGGGAATCGATCCAAGTGAGAGTCGTCGAGGGTGAATACTTCGACGTGCTGGGAATTCGCGCAATCGAAGGACGCGGGTTCGAGTCCCGCGATCGCCTCGATACGCCCCCCATCGCACTCCTGAACAGAGCAGCCGCGGAATTCTCTTTTGCCGACCGAAGCGCGATCGGAGAACGAATCAGCATCAACGGCACGCCGTGGACGGTAGTGGGAGTGGTGGAAGATGTTGCGCACGATCACCGTGGATCGTTCGCCCGCAAAGTCTACCTGCCGCATTCGCAATACGGCAACAATCGCAACTGGGCGCTCACCCAGGTCGTACGGACCGAATCACCGCGACCGGATCTGTGGGACCTGGCAAGAGTCGAGCTTGCCGCAATCGACCCGGATTTGGTACTACACAATCCCGAACCCATGACCACCGTGATGGCGAGAGAGATCGCGCGAGATCGGTTTGCGTTGACGCTCATGGGCGTCTTCGCCGCCGTCGCGTTGGCCCTTGCGGCTATCGGCGTGTACGGTGTCTTGTCCTACCTGGTAAGCCAGCGCACCTCGGAAATCGGCATCCGGATGGCGCTCGGTGCTCGCGCATCACAGGTGCGTGCGATCGTGCTCGGGCAAGCCGCGTTGTGGACCGGTATCGGGATCGCGGTGGGACTCGCGGGCGCGTTCGGGTTGAGCCGGCTGTTGAACACGATGGTCTTCGGTGTGAGCGTCACCGATCCGGTGATCTTCGGATCGGTTGCGGTGGGATTGGGAGTCATCGCCATCGTTGCCGGGTACGTACCAGCGCGTCGGGCGACGCGGGTGGATCCGATGCATGCGCTACGAAACGAGTAGCGGCGCAGATCATCGACCGCATGGGGTGCCAATGACCGACCCGCAGGTTGGCGAACAGCTACCATAGGGAGATACTTGGGATAGCGGGAACGTCCCGGAACTCGAGCCGGGCGTCTTCGTTGACCTAGGGCTCTAATGGTCTCTCAGACTGGGGCAGATGAACAACGACGCGAGGTTTGGGGCAGTGCTCGACCGGGAATGAGCGTGAAGCAGACTCCGATGGTTCGCTCCTAGATGCAAAGGCATCCAGCGGAAACAGCGTCACCGACGGATGATGCTCTCGTCCGAGCCTACGCCGGCGGTGACGTCGCCGCATTCGAAACGCTGTACGCCCGATATGAGACCAGGGTGTTCGGGTTTTGCCTGAGGTACCTGGGAGATCGGGACGCAGCCGCCGATGCGTTTCAGGAGACCTTCATGCGCTTGGTGGACGGAGCCGTTGGGTATGAGCCTCGGGGGCGTTTTCCGAGCTGGATCTTCACGATTGCCCGGCGCGTGTGCATCGACATCCTTCGAGCCGACAAGAAGCACCGGCCTGTCGGCGATGCTGGGGACATTCCCGCGATCTCGGGACCGGCGGCGGCCGACATCGAGCGTCGTGATGAACTCGAGCGCTATCTGAGCCGGCTCCCGCCGGAACAGCGCGAAGTACTTCTCCTGCACCGGTACCATGGGTTTGCCTACGAAGAAGTCGCCACGATGACGGGATCGACCGTGGCGGCGGTGAAGCAAAAGGCCTATCGTGCGCTCAAGACATTGCGGGCCGCGGTGACGTGATGAAAACAGCGCCATCGTTACATTCAACCGGCACGTTCCGTTATGTCAGTAGCGGTAAGATGAGACCGGGAGACCACGGCGGGATATGATGACTTCGGAAAGCTGTGAATCGATCAGAGGACGGCTTCTCGATCTGCTGGCCGGCGAGATCGACGGCGAGGAAGAGGATTGGCTCCGATCGCATCTTGCCGAGTGCACGCCGTGTGCGCGCGAACTCCAGACGCTCCAAAGAACTCTCGCTGCCCTTCCTGACGCGGCGGAGGCGACGCCTCCTCCGGAAGTCAAGGAGCGGATTCTCGCGTATGCGCGCGAGGCTCCTGCCGTCGCTCACGCGGAACGGTCTATTCGAAGTGGCCGTCGTTGGCAGTGGCTGGCCGTAGCGGGTATCGTGGCGGCCCTGTTTGCCGGACTGGCGATCGGCGTGGCGTTACAACCGGAGGTCGACCCCACCGCACCGGATTTCGTCGCGTTGGATGTCATAACCGGCGAAACGCGGACGCTGTCGGACTACCGGGGCCAGGTGGTGCTGCTCAACATCTGGGCGACGTGGTGCGGGCCGTGTGAGGTCGAAATGCCATCGATGGAGCGGCTCCATCGGCGGCTCGGTTCAGAAGGGTTGCGCGTCGTTGCGGTGAGCGTCGATGAGACGGGACCGGAGCAGGTGAGCGAATGGGTCCGTGAGCATGGTCTCACGTTCGAGGTCCTGCAGGACCGCAGCCGGCGGATCGAGTGGCAGTTCCAGACCACGGGGGTGCCGGAAACCATCGTGATCGATCGCGACGGGAATATTGTCGCGCGGCAGATCGGACCTGCGTTATGGGATGGCCCAGCCCAAACAGCACGGTTCCGCAAGCTGCTGGGCATCGAATAGCCGGCCTAATCCGCACCACTCCTGACGCTCCTGGAATCGGGCTAACAATTTCTTGCGCCGCGTTACTTTCTGCCATCCGACTGCGTTTCCACTCAATAGAAGCTCTTGACGTGGCCGATCTCGGCGGGCCGGCCGGGGTGCCTCGTCGCAGGTTGCCGATTCTAAAAGGGGTTCCTTGATGGCGGTAGAGGCCAGGGCCTACGACGCGGACAGTTGGTGTTGAGGCGCGAGATTGCCGAGGTCGGGTCATCGGCCGGCGCGGTTGGCGCGGCGTTGACTGCTGCTGCCGCGGCGCTCTGCTGCATAGGTCCTCTAGCGTTGACGCTGCTGGGCGTCAACGGGATGATTCTCGCAGCTGGGCTGAAGCCTTATCGGTTTCATCTGCTCTTGGGATCGATCCTCATGTTGGGTCTGGCCTTCTGGATGGTTTACCACCCGCTTCGTGTCGGCGGCGCAGCCTGCTCGAGACGGTCCGCCCGACTGACCCGCGTGGTGCTCTGGCTCGCAACGCTCGTTTGGATCGCAGCGTTTGTGCTGCAGTTCGTGGCCGACAAAGTGACGGTATAGGAGGTTCTATGAGAAGGTGGTACGTGTTATCCGCGATCGGGATGCTGACTCTAGGAGTAGCTGTTGGGTTCCGCCCTGGATCGGCCGAGTACACGGCTCTGGATGCGAGAGGCAATCCGCTGAGGACGGCATTCAATGACGACCTCGGCAAGGTTCGCGTGCTCATGTTGGTCGCTCCCACGTGAGGAGGGTGTCTCCGAGGGTCCTCGGAAACGCAGAAACATTTGTTGGAGCAGACCGAGAGTTTAGATCTGGCGGTGTACGTCGTGTGGGTGCCGAGGAACGGTGCACGGGAAAAACACGTGCGTCGCGTCACAGGGATCGTCACGGACGAGCGCGCACGACAGTACTGGGACGGTCACGAAGCCCTGGTTGCGCCGTTCGACGAACGGTACGCGCTGACCGGTCCCTGCGCCGGGATCTTCATGGTGTTTGGACCCGAAGCGCGCTGGGACGGCGACGACCCTCCGGAGGCGGCGTATGCCGAGGACGCCCACGCCATACAGTACGACCGATCGTTGCCGCAGTTCGACGCGCGGCGCTTTGCTCGTCGAGTGATGGGGATGTTGCCCTGAGTTCAAAGCCATACTCGACCGTTAACCAGACACGGGCACTACCCAAACACTGCGTTCGTTCAAGGATAAAAACATGAACCATTTGATGGCCGACATGCGCCAGGCGTTCCGCGGATTTCGCCGGAGTCCGGGGTTCGCCGTCGTGATCATACTCACCCTTGCGCTCGGCATCGGCGCCAACAGCGCGATCTTCAGCATCGTGCGCGGGGTGCTTCTGAGTCCCCTGCCCTATGGCGAGCCCGATCGCCTGATGTTCATCTGGAACCACTTCCCGTCCACCGGGGATGCCGAGGGGGGCGTCTCTCCCGCGGAGATGGCGGACTGGCGGGACCATCCCGAGATCTTCGAAGGCGTTGCTGGCATTGCGACCGGCGAACAGAACGCGATTTGGACCCTCACCGAGAATGGTGAGACCGAGGTGTACAGCGGAGCGTTCGCCACCGTCAACCTGTTCGATGTCCTAGGCGTGGGGGCTGCCCTGGGACGAACCTTTGTCACCGAAGAAGGGATCGAAGGCCAAAATGACGTGGTCGTGTTGAGCGACTGGCTCTGGCGCCGGCGCTTCGGGGCCGACCGGGGCATCCTGGGTAGGCGTTTGACGATTCGGGGAGAGGATCTCACCGTCATCGGGGTGATGCCACCTGGCTTCCACACCGACCTCAACGTCTCCAACGCCGGGCCGGTGGATCTCTGGGTAGCCAACCCGTTCGATCCGAACGGGCGCCGTGAGTTTCGGTTCTTCAACGCGGTGGCGAGGCTGAATCCGTCCATCACCCTGGAGCAAGCGGAGGCCAGGGCCAAAACGGTTGCCGCGGAATTCAGGGAGCGTTTCCCCGAGGCCTACGCCGACGATGCATACACGATCAATGTCGTTCCACTTCACGCGCGTATCGTGGGAGACGTGCGTACGCCGTTGCTGGTTCTCTTGGGCACGGTGGCCACCGTGCTGCTGATTGCGGCCATCAATGTGGCCAACCTTCTCTTGGTTCGAGCCGAGGCCCGCCAGCGCGAGGTGGCGGTGCGGACGGCGCTAGGAGCCCAAACGCGCCGAGTGATCCAGCAATTCGTCGTGGAAAGCTCGCTGCTCACGATGATCGGCGGAGCCCTCGGGTTGTTGGTGGCCTACGGTGGGGTCGATTTCCTCAGAGCGTTCAATCCGGGTGGCATTCCTCGGATCGATCAGGTGGTGATCGATGCACGGATCGTGGGCGTTACCGCCTTGATCGCCATCGGTACTGGAGTGCTCGTGGGTTTGGTTCCGGGGATCCACGCGGTCCGGACGGACATCAACGCGATGCTCAGAGACGGAGGCCGCGGCGCCACCGGCGTGATTAGCAACCGCGTGCGCCGCGTGCTCGTGGTCTCCGAGATGGCCCTCGCCGTGGTACTGGTGATTGGTGCCGGGTTGTTAGTGAAGAGCTTCGGACGCCTCACCGACATCGATCTTGGCATCGCGTCCGACAACGTGCTCAGCATGCGTCTCGACCTCGAGGCGTGGCAGTATACAGAAATCGAGACCGTGACCGCCGCCCACACCGTGATTCTCGAGAAGGTCCAGGCGCTGCCCGGGGTGCGCTCGGTGAGCGTTTCCCATGCAGAGCACCCGCTCCGCTTGAATGGCCGATGGTATTTCGATGTGGAGGGACGAGCCGTCGATCCCACGGCCAGCCGGCCCCTCGTCGGTATGCGCGTGGTGAGTGCGGGGTACCTCGAGACGTTGCGCATACCGTTGCTCAGCGGCCGGAACTTCAATGAGTTCGATCGCGTGGGGGCTCCAATAAGAATCCTCATCGATGAAACGATGGCGCAGAAGCGATTTCCCGACGAAGAGCCGATCGGGCAAAGACTCATCCCGTGGTTTCCCGACGCTCCGCCCCTGGAGATCATCGGGGTGGTGGGCAAGGTCAAGAATGAAGGAATACGCGAAGAGGTTCGTGAGACGATCCTGTTCCCGTACACCAATGCCGGACCGGCGCACCCGTGGCAACGTCACATGACGTTGATGGTGCGGTCTTCGTCGAATCCCACTGCGCTGACTACTGCCGTGCGCGAGGCAGTGTTGAGCGTCGACCGAGCCATCCCGATAACGCAGGTCCAAACCCTCGAGGACGTTGTGGCGGGCACCGTGGCGGGCCCCCGGTTCGTGACGATTCTGCTGGGCATCTTCGCGACCTTGGCGTTGGGGCTCGCAGCGATCGGCGTCTACGGCGTCATTTCCTACACGGTGGCGCAGCGAACCCAGGAAATCGGCGTGCGCATGGCGCTTGGCGCCGGCAGTGGCAGGGTGCAGCGGCTGGTGCTCAAGCAGGGAGTGTCGATGGCGCTGATTGGAATCGCGATCGGCGT
>JADFPO010000024.1 GCA_022562295.1 Gemmatimonadota bacterium | reverse complement strand
GAGAGCCGGACATCGGGTTGACGGCCGATTTGGCGACCGAAGTGGCCGAGCGGGAGGGACTCAAGGCGGTGCTCACCGGCGAAGTGTTACCGGTTGGCAACGGTTTTGTGATCTCGACCCGGCTGACTAGGACAAGCACAGGCGACGTGCTGTGGGCCGACAGGGAGACGGCGGCCATTGCCGACGATCTCATGGCGGCGGTGGACCGGCTCTCGGCCAAGTTGCGCGAGCGCATCGGTGAATCGCTGCGCTCCATCCGGGCCGAGGAGCCGATGTGGCGCTACACGACGAGTTCAATCGAGGCGCTACGCAAATACGCGCAGGGCCTCCGCGCCAACGACGAAGGTGATTTCGAAACCGCCAAGAATCTGCTTCAGGAGGCCGTCGCGCTCGACAGCAACTTTGCCATGGCTTGGCGCAAGCTCGGCGTCGTCTATTCCAACACGGGCGAGCCTCCCGAGCGCTTCCTGCCCGCGTACACTAGGGCGTATGAACTCCGCGAGCGCTTGACCGAACGGGAGCGGTTGAGGGCAGAGGAGGTCTACTATGGCGAGGTGGAGCTGGACCGCCAAAAGGGTATTTCCGCGTTGCGCCGTTTGGTTGAACTCTACCCTGAAGACCGTGCGGGGCTGAACAACCTCGCGCTGAGCTATCGTCGCCTCAGGCGCTGGAACGATGCAGAGGAGTGGTACCGCAGGGCGACCGATTTCGATCTGGCGGTGTCGTATAGCGGACTAATCGCGGTGCAAGTGGCCCAGGCCAAGTTTGTGGCGGCAGACTCAACCCTGCAGCGATTCGCAATGCGCTTCCCGGCCAACCCCCAAGTCGAATTGTATCGCGCGCTGCTGGCCAGCACCCAGGGAGACTATGAGACAGCCGAACGCCATCTCCGCGCCCTGCGCGATGCCCGCCGCGGCAACCTCATAGTTGAGCAAGGTACGGGCTTTGAACTCGCCGCCCTGAACTACGCTCGCGGCAAGCTGGCAACGGGGCAGCGTGACCTGGGCGAGGGATTCGCATCCCAGGAACAACGGGGACTGCTCCCGGCAGGGACCGCATTCGAGAGGGTTTTTGTCGAGGGATACGTCGATCTGTGGATTCGGGACGACCCGGAACAGGCGATTCAGCGCGTGGACAGCCTGCTGGGACAATACCCGCTCGACTCCCTCGACGTGGAAGACCGACCCTATCTGGGTCTAGCAGACCTCTACGCGTCGGCGGGCCGTCCAGATCTGGCGCGTCCGTGGCTGGCCGCCCACGAGCGTGAGTTAAGTGATTGGTACAGGAAGGCTCAAGAGACCGACTATCTCGATGCACGCGGCGCCATCGAGCTGGCCGAGGGGCGCTTCGCGGAGGCGATTGCTTCGTATCGCGAGGCCCACGATCTCGGTTCGGACCCAATCGCTCGGCTGTTTCTGCTTGGTCTGGCCTTCGACCGTTCGGGTCAGGTCGATTCCGCGCTTGCCTACTACGAGGAATTCCTCAGCACCCCATATCTGTTCCGTGGTCGAGATCCGACGAGGAAGGCCATCGTGTATCGTCGCCTGGGATCGCTCTATGAGGAGCGGGGTGATAGCGAGAAGGCGGTCGAGTACTACAACCGGTTCGTCGATCTCTGGGCCGAGGCCGATGTGGAGCTGCAGCCGCGAGTGGCCGAGATAAGGGATCGGATCGCCGCATTGGTGGGGGAGGGTAGGTAGAAACCCCGGGCTTCCGCCCGGGGGCAGCGTGGGCTTCCGGCCGGGGTCAGCATGGCCTGAAAGACGATCTAGACGCGTTGAATCTTCCGAAATCTCGATCGCCTCAAGCGATGTTGACCGCCTCAAACGTCCTTGACCGCCCCCGACCGTCTTTGACCGTCCCTGATCGTCTTTGATCGTCTTCGATCGTCCTTGTTCGTCTTCGACCATCATTCCCGTGGCCTACCCCTAGTCCTCCTCGCGCAGCTTGGTCAACACACTGTAGTCCTCCAGCGTGGTCGTGTCGCCGATCTCCTCCTTACCGGCGGCGATGTCACGCAGCAGGCGGCGCATGATCTTGCCCGATCGCGTTTTGGGGAGCGCGTCGGTGAAGCGGATCTGATCCGGCTTTGCGATGGCGCCGATCTCGTGGGCCACGTGGCTGCGCAGTACCGTTTTCAGCTCGTCATCGCCGACCGCGTCGCCGCGCAACGTGACGAATGCGGCAATGCCCTCGCCCTTCAGCTCGTGCGGGAACCCTACGACGGCTGCTTCGGCGACGGCGTCATGGCTCACGAGCGCGCTCTCCACTTCGGCCGTTCCCATGCGGTGCCCCGAGACGTTCATGACGTCGTCCACACGTCCCAACAGCCAGAAATATCCGTCGGCGTCGCTGTGCGCCCCGTCTCCCGTGAAATAACATCCGGCGACCTGCGACCAATACTGTTGTTGGTATCGTTCGTCATCGCCGTACAGGGTTCGGAGCATCGACGGCCACGGCTTCCGGATGACGAGGAACCCGCCGTCCGGCGGTGTCACGCTCTCACCAGCCTCGTTTACGATGTCGGCGTCCACCCCGAAGAACGGCAGCGTGGCACTGCCCGGTTTGGTGGTGACGGCCCCCGGAAGCGGCGTGATCATGATGGCTCCCGTTTCAGTCTGCCACCACGTATCGACGATGGGGCATCGTTCTTTGCCGATGAGTTTGTGGTACCACATCCACGCTTCCGGATTGATCGGTTCACCAACGGTACCGATCAGCCTCAGGGTCGACAAATCGTGCTTGGTTACGTGCTCGTCTCCCCACTTGATGAAGGTCCGTATGGCCGTTGGAGCCGTATAGAACACCGTGACCTTGTGACGCTCTACCATATCCCACAGCCGGTCGGGTGCCGGGTGGTTGGGGGCGCCCTCGTACATGACACCGGTCGCCCCGTTTGCCAGAATGCCGTACACGATGTATGAGTGGCCGGTGACCCATCCGATGTCCGCCGTGCACCAGTAGATGTCGTCCTCTTTGAGATCGAACACGTACTTGCTCGTCAAATACGTTCCGACCATGTATCCACCCGTCGTGTGCACGATGCCCTTCGGTTTGCCGGTGGTTCCGGACGTGTACAGGATGTAGAGCAGATGTTCGCTGTCGAGAGGTTCGGCCGGGCAGGTATCGTCGGCGTCGGCCATGAGTTCGTGCCACCAATGATCGCGGCCGTCCCGCATGTCGACGGCACTGTCCGTCCGCCGCAACACGACGACGCTTTGCACGGAGGGCGTTCGTGGCAAGGCTTCGTCGACCGCGGCTTTGAGCGGCACGACCTTCCCGCGGCGCCACCCTCCATCGGCGGTTATCACGGCCTTGGCCTCGGCATCGGTGATGCGGTCGACCAACGCGTTTGCGCTGAAGCCGCCAAACACCACGCTGTGGGCGGCCCCGATTCGGGCGCATGCCAACATCGCTATCGGCAGTTCCGGCACCATCGGCATGTAGATGCAAACACGGTCGCCCTTGGCGATGCCCAGGCCTTTCAACACGTTGGCGAACTTGCACACCTCTCGGTGCAGCTCACGGTACGTCAGGGTACGTTGATCCCCCGGTTCGCCCTCCCATATGTAGGCGATTTTGTCGGCCCGCGGGCCATCGAGATGCCGGTCCAGGCAGTTGTAGCTGAGATTGGTCGTCCCACCGACGAACCATCGTGCATGTGGATGGTCCCACTCGAGCACCGTGTCCCACTTGCGGAACCAGTGGAGTTCTTCGGCCACGCGCCCCCAAAAGGTCTCTGGGGAGTTGATGGATTCGTCGTACAGTCGCTGGTAGTCCTCCAGGCTCCCACAGGTGGCCTGCGCGGCAAACGCCTCGGGGGGTGGGAAAGTGCGGCTTTCAGTCAACAAATTGGCAATGTTTTCTGTGGCCATCGTCGATCCTGTTGGAGCTTCGGTTGAGGAAGCGGCAGAATCGTGGAAACGCGACAATCGGACCTCAGACGGAGGATGTCAAGCAGTGCGGCGACTCGATACATTGCATCCCGGCATGTCACCTACCGAGTTTTCCGAATGAGCGGAGACCAGGAGAGAACCGTGCGGCCTGAACGTCTTGGCGTCATTGGGCTGGGTGCCATCGGCGGGTCGCTCGCCTGGCAGTGCATGCGTGCGGGCGTACCGCACGTCATCGCCCATGCCACGTCGGCCGAGGACGTGACGGGCGCTGTCGAGGCGGGGGCCGTGACGCATGTGGTGGATACGCCCGAGGACGTGATCGCCGAATGTGATCTTGCGGTGTTGGCGGTCCCGCCATCGGCGACATTGGAGTTGCTGTCTCGGCTGGCAGAGCCGATCCGTGCCCACGGGGTCCGAGTGACGGACGTCTGCAGCGTCAAACGCGCAGTGGTCGATCGCGCGCGCGAACTCGATCTGCATTCATTCTTCGTCGGGTCACACCCGTTTTGTGGAACGCACCAGTCCGGGTTCGCCGGCGCACGCGACGATCTCTTTCGCGATTCGATAGTGTACGTCACACCGGTGAACGAAGGCGACGAGATCAGCCAGGAGATCGTGACGTTTTGGCGAGACGTATTGCACGCGTCTCCAGTGGTCATGCCGGCCGGCCCTCACGACGAAATGCTGGCGTGGACGAGTCATCTGCCGCAGGTCGTGTCTTCCGCCCTGGCGGTCGCGCTCGCGGAGGGTGCGCCAGACGGCGCGACGTACGGAACCGGGGCGAGAGACACGACCCGCCTTGCAGCGAGTAACACAACCATGTGGCGGGACATCCTGATGCTGAACCGATCACCCATAGAGCAGTCGCTCGACACCTTTGCGAGGTCTGTCGACACACTCAAGCGCGCTCTGGCCGACGAAGACGCCGCCGCGGTGGCGCAATGGCTGGACCGGGGCGCCGAGTTTCGGCGGCGGCTGGCGGAATGACCACCGCGAAGTCCGTCTTGCTTCCGGGTGACAAGAGCCTCACGCACCGAGCTCTGGTTCTTGCGGCGCTCGCGACCGGAGTGAGCGAGATCGAGCATCCACTAGCATCGCTCGACACGCGGTCGATGGCCGGTGTGCTACGACGACTCGGTGTGGACATTTCTTCCCTGCGAGGCGGCACCGTGCGGGTGATCGGGAAGGGTTTGGGAGGCGGAGGATTCCTTCAGCCTTCGAGGAGCTTGAACTGCGGCAATTCCGGAACCGCGGCCCGTTTTCTCCTGGGACTCCTGGCAGCGTGTCCCTGGGCGGCCACCATCACCGGTGATGCCTCGCTCAGACGCCGCCCGATGAGACGCATCGTAAAGCCGCTCCGACAGATGGGGGCGAGCTTCACGGAGCCGCCGACTGACGGGTTGCCGATCGAAGTCCGGGGCGGCGCTTTGCGGCCCATCGAGTACCGGTCTGAGGTGGCGAGCGCCCAGTTGAAGAGCGCAGTTCTCTTGGCGGGATTGGTGGCGCGTGTGCGAGTGCGCTTGAGCGAGCCGCTGTTATCCCGTGACCACACCGAACGCATGCTGCGTGCGCTGGGCGTCCCGGTCGAATCGAACGGTACCACGGCGTCGCTGACACCCGTGGAGAGCATTCCGGGGTTTCGCATGGACGTGCCGGGCGACCCGTCGGCGGCGGCGTTTCTCGTCGCGGCCGCCTTGCTTGCCGGGCGGGAGGAATGCGTGTTGCGGCATGTGGCGGTGAACCCGACGCGCACGGGTTTCCTGGCTGTGTTGAAGCGCATGGGTGCCAGGATCACGGTGCACGACGGCGGGGAGTCGCTCGGGGAGCCGGTTGGTGATCTCGTGGTGGGCCGCGGCACGCTCTGCGGAACCACCGTAACGGCCCAAGAGATTCCGGCGCTCATCGACGAAATTCCAGTGCTTGCCGTGCTGGCCGCCACCGCTGCTGGAGTCACCACGTTCCACGGCGTGTCGGAACTGCGGGTCAAGGAAAGCGACCGACTCGGTCTGCTGGCGGCGAATCTCCGGGCAGTGGGCGTGCAATGCGAGGCGCACGAGGATTCGCTCACGGTCGAGGGCACCGCGGCCCCTCCGAAAGGAGCGGTCGATACCGGGCTCGATCACCGTATGGCCATGGCGTTCGCCGTATTGGGCCGGGTGCCGGGCGCGGCCGTTCGGCTCTCGGAGTACGACTCGCCCGGAGTGAGCTATCCGGATTTCTTCAACGACCTCGACCGCGTGGCCCCCGCTGGCTAGCCGGGTCATCGCGATCGACGGGCCCGCGGGTTCGGGCAAGTCGACCACGGCCCGAGCCGTAGCCGAACGATTGGGACTGGCTCACCTCGACAGCGGCGCGCTGTATCGGACCGTGGCGCTGGTGGCCTTGGATGACGGGATCCCCCTCGAGGGGGGGGGCGAGTCCATTGTCGAAGCCGCTCGGGCTCGGAAAGTCGAGTTGCGGGACGTTTCGGGTGAGTTTCTGCCGATGCGCGCCGGGTTGGATGTGTCGCGGCAGATCCGCTCTACGCGGGTGACGCAATATGTATCGGCTGTCGCAGCCCTGCCGCCGGTGCGGGAATGGGTGAACCAAGCGCTACGTGGCGTGGTAGCGCGGCACTCGCGAGGTGTAGTGGCCGACGGTCGGGACATCGGGACCGTCGTATTTCCGGACGCGGGTTTGAAGATCTTCCTCACGGCCAGCCTGGACGAGCGAGCTAGACGCCGCGCCGGGGAGCTGAGTGGGGACGAAGCGGTGGTGGACCTCAAGGGTTTGGCGGAGGACATGCGACGCAGGGACGAGGCCGATTCGAGCCGCGCAGTGGCGCCGCTCGAGCCGGCTCCCGACGCCATTCACATCGACACCACCGAACTCACCTTTGACGATCAAGTAGCCGCAGTGATCGAGTTGGCCAAGGATATGTCGCGTTAGGTTGACCTATCTTCTTCTGTTATCTATTGTTAAAGGCTCACCCTTAACTTATTGACTCGTACCCGAACCTGACCTCGTTCACCCATGGTAGACGTACCTTCTAGCTCCGAACCTTCCACCCTCGATGACCCCCAATTGCCGCTTGGCGTTCGCTCCGATCTCTACGACGAGACATACAGCGACGAGGAATACGCCGAGATGCTCGCCCTCTATGAAGGCACGTTACAGAGTATTGCTGAGGGCGAAATTGTCCAGTCCAAAGTCTTACGGGTCACGGACACCCACGTAATTCTCGACGTCGGATTCAAGTCCGAGGGTGCCGTGTCCCTCGACGAGTTCAAGTCCGTTGGCGAGGTCCATCCGGGCGATGAGGTCGAGGTGTTCCTCGAGAATCTCGAGGATGAGCACGGTGCGGTGATCCTTTCGAAGAAGAAGGCTGACTTCATGCGGGTCTGGGAAAAGATCCGCACCGCGCATGAGAACGACGAGGCCGTAGAGGGCACGCTCATCAAGAAGATCAAAGGCGGTGTCGTGGTAGACCTCATGGGGGTCGACGCCTTCCTTCCCGGCAGTCAGATCGCGCTCCGGCGTGTTCCCAACATCGACGAACTTCTCGGGCAAACATTTCATTTCAAGATCATCAAACTCAACAAGCGTCGTCGCAACATCGTGGTGTCGCGTCGCGTGATTCTTGAAGCCGAGCGCGCTACCAAACGCGATCAACTGATGAAGGAGTTGGAGGTAGGTCAGGTTCGTGTCGGTGTTGTCAAGAATATCACAGACTTCGGGGCGTTCATCGATCTAGGCGGTGTCGACGGCCTGCTGCACATCACCGACATGAGCTACGGGCGCGTGTCCCATCCGTCGGAGCTGGTCAAGATCGGCCAAGACCTCGAGGTGAAGATCCTGGATATCGACTGGGGACGGGAGCGTATCTCGCTCGGGATCAAGCAGCTCGAGCAATATCCCTGGGAGAATGTGGACGAAAAGTATCCCGTAGGGTCTCGCCTGCAGGGCAAGGTGGTCAGCATCACCAATTACGGCGCGTTCGTGGAGCTGGAGCCCGGGATCGAGGGCCTGGTTCACATCAGCGAGATGAGTTGGACTCGAACGGTGCGCCATCCCTCCACGGTGGTCTCTATCGGTGAGACCATCGAGGCCGTCGTGTTAAAGGTGGATCAGGGAGAGGAAAAGATCTCGCTGGGTATGAAACAGACCGAGCAAGATCCGTGGATGGTGCTCCCGATGAAGTATCCCGTAAACACGCCCATCACCGGGAAAGTTCGCAACCTGACGTCGTTCGGTGCGTTCGTTGAGATCGAACCAGGCATCGACGGCCTGATCCATATCTCGGACATGTCGTGGACCAAGCGAGTGCAGCATCCCTCCGAGGTGGTTAAGAAGGGTGAATCAATCGACGTACTCATCCTCAACATCGATCCCGACAACAAGCGGATCTCCTTGGGCCTCAAGCAAGCGCAGGAAGATCCGTGGCTGAAGATCGGCGAGCGCTATCCGGTCGGCACCGAGCTCGAAGGGCACGTTGTCAGGTTCCAAGATAGTGGCATCGTGGTGGACCTCGGAGATGATCTGGAAGGCTTCGTTCCGAAGACGGACTTGGGGCTTCCGGAAGAGCCTGCCGTGGAGGAACAGGTCCAACTCGGCCAACACGTCGCCTTGTCCATCGTCGAAGTCGACCCGATCCATCATCGCGTTCTGCTCTCGGCGAGGGAGTTTCTGGAAACCGTGGAGCCGCCGGCGGCCACTGCGATATTGGACCCCACCGAGGCAGAAGGTGCCGTCGCACCCGCGGAGGCTCCGGGTAAGCCGCGCGTTGCGGAGGGGGCACCGGGTGACGCCCCGGCCGCTTCGGAAGCGCCCGATCCCGCCGCAGAGGAGCAGCCGACGTCCGCCGAGGCTGATGCAACGCCCGCTGAGGTGGAGGTTGAGCCCGAGAACACGGAAGCGGCAACCGCCACCAGAGCGAAAGAAGCCGCCGAATAGTGCGTCGTCGTGCGGCCGGTATGGCCGGTGGTCTGGCAATGACTGGACCGCCGGCTTTCGTGTTGCTCGGCGGTGTCGCGATAGGGTTATCTTGAGACCGGGCCCAGTCAGGTGTGCGGCACTTCGCTGCGAAAGCAATCGGGCCTCACAACTTCGACCCAAATAGCGC
Source organism: Gemmatimonadota bacterium (assembly GCA_022562295.1). Lineage (GTDB taxonomy): Bacteria > Gemmatimonadota > Gemmatimonadetes > Gemmatimonadales > GWC2-71-9 > B3T1B10. The sequence continues at coordinate 30,874 of JADFPO010000024.1, read as the reverse complement.
GACTCCGCCCGCTGCTGCCAAACTCCAATGGCGAATCCACCGGATCAATGAGCATCCACGAAAAGCTCGACGCATTGAACAAACTGCGCGAGGAATCCGCGCAGGGTGGTGGGCCCGACCGCATAGAAACGCAACATGGTAAGGGGAAACTCACCGCTCGTGAGCGACTCGACATCCTGCTGGATCCCGGATCATTCGTAGAACTCGATCGGTTCGTGGTCCACCGGTCTACCGATTTCGGCTTGGCGGACCAGAAAATACTCGGTGACGGGGTCGTAACCGGGTATGGCGCTATCGACGGTCGCGTCGTGTACGTGTTCTCGCAGGATTTCACGGTCTTCGGGGGGTCGCTTGCAGAGGCGCACGCCGAGAAGATCTGCAAGATCCTGGACCTTGCGGTCCGCAACGGAGCCCCGGTGGTTGGGCTGAACGACTCCGGCGGCGCGAGGATTCAGGAAGGCGTCGTGTCGTTGGGGGGATACGCGGACATTTTTCTGCGGAATACGAAGGCCTCAGGAGTCGTGCCCCAGATCAGCGCGATTCTCGGGCCCTGCGCGGGTGGTGCGGTGTACAGCCCGGCCATCACCGATTTTGTGTACATGGTGCGGGGTATCTCGTACATGTTCGTGACAGGTCCCAATGTTGTGAAGACCGTTACCCACGAAACGGTGTCGTCGGAAGATCTGGGTGGTGCGGATGTACACGCCACAACTTCCGGCGTGGCGCACTTCGTCTGTGACTCTGAGATCGAGTGTCTCCACGGCATACGCAGGTTGATGGGATTCCTGCCGAGCAACAACCTGGACGGGCCACCGTCGCACGAGCCATCGGATCCCACGGACCGTCGCGATGAGGATCTGTTGACGCTGGTTCCGGACAATACGAACAAACCGTACGACATGGTGGAGGTCATCAAGCGGGTCGTCGACGACGGCGAGTTGTTGCAAGTGCACCAGGAGTACGCCGGCAACCTGGTCGTCGGCTTCGCGAGGCTTGGCGGCCACTCGGTTGGCGTCGTGGCCAACCAGCCGGCGGTCTTGGCCGGGGTGTTGGATATCGCGGGATCGCTCAAGGGTGCGCGGTTCATCCGATTCTGCGATGCGTTCAACATTCCGCTCGTGACGTTCGAAGATGTGCCTGGGTTTCTTCCCGGGGTCGAACAAGAGCATGGTGGGATCATCAAGCACGGGGCCAAGCTCCTATATGCCTATTGTGAGGCTACCGTCCCGAAGTTGACGGTCGTCATCCGGAAGGCGTATGGAGGAGCGTACGACGTGATGAGTTCCAAGCACGTGGGCGGAGACTTCAACGTCGCGTGGCCGACCGCGGAGATCGCCGTGATGGGACCGCGGGGTGCGGTAGAGATTCTGTTTCGCAAGGACATTGCGGCGGCGGATGATCCCGATGCCAAGTTGGCAGAATTGGAGGCGGAATACCGCGACCAATTCGCTCATCCGTATCTCGCCGCGGCTCGAGGGTTCTTGGACGATGTCATCGATCCTCGTGATACGCGTCCGGCGCTCATATCGGCGCTGGAGACCTTGCTCACGAAACGTGACAAGGCACCGCCGAAGAAGCATGGGAATATTCCGTTGTAGGCCGCCGTACCCAGCACCCCGCCCGACGGGCAGACGGGCAGATGGGCAGACGGGCCCACCCCACGCCGCGCCCGACGCGTCGGGCGGGGGGATTGGGAGGCTGGGTTCCGTGCGTCCGTCCGGGATTGGGTACGGATCGGTCTACCTGGTGGGAGGTGGGTAGGGGTGCAACGGGTTCTAGTCGCCAACCGGGGCGAGATTGCGCTGCGCGTCATCAGGGCGTGCCACGATGAGGGGCTGGAGGCGATCGCGGTCTTTTCCGATGCGGATCGGCACAGCCCCCACGTTGGCGCCGCGGACGACGCGGTTCGGATCGGTCCGGCTCCCGCGGCGGAATCGTATCTCAACATTCAACGCGTCCTAGCCGCGGCGCGCGCGAGCGGCGCCGACGCGGTGCACCCTGGATACGGGTTCTTGGCGGAGTCGGCCGAGTTCGCGGAAGCGGTTGAAGCGGCTGGGGTCACCTTCGTCGGCCCCTCGGCCGACGCCATCCGCTCGATGGGTGAGAAAACGGAGGCACGGCGCCGGATGCAGCAAAGCGATGTGCCTGTCGTGCCCGGTACGATCGATCCGGTAGCGGATGTGAGGGAGGCGGCCCGCGTGGCCGCTGACATCGGATATCCCATCTTGCTCAAGGCGGTCGCCGGCGGAGGTGGTAAAGGCATGCGCAAGGTGGAGTCGGAGGACGATCTGGACAGCAGCTTCCAGCGAGCGACCTCCGAGGCACTGAAGGCGTTCGGGAATGGCGACGTATACGTCGAGCGTTGCCTCCACCGCCCTAGACATGTGGAGATCCAAGTCCTCGCCGACCAAGTCGGGCATACCATCCACCTCGGCGAACGGGAATGTTCGATTCAGCGCCGATATCAAAAGCTCATCGAAGAGGCGCCCGCGCCGGCCCTCGATGACGATACTCGCGCCCGCATGGGAGAGGCGGCTGTCCGGGCAGCCGAATCCGTCGATTACACCGGGGTCGGCACGGTCGAGTTTCTGTTGCTACCGGACGGTCAATTCTACTTCCTCGAAATGAATACCCGTATCCAAGTTGAGCACCCCGTCACCGAGTTGGTCTACCGGGTTGATCTCGTTCGGGAACAGCTGCGGATCGCTGCGGGCCAACCGTTGGGGGAGGCCACGATGGCAGCCGAGCGTGATGGCCACGCGATCGAGTGCCGCATCACGAGTGAGGACCCGTTCAACGCGTTTCTCCCGGACACCGGAGTCATTCGGTACCTCCAGGTGCCGGCGGGTCCGGGGGTACGGTGGGACAGCGGGATCGCGGTCGGCTCGGAGATCGGTCTTCATTACGATCCCCTGCTCGCCAAGCTCATCGTGTGGGGCGAAACACGGGCGGTTGCGTTGGCCCGGATGCGGCGTGCCTTGGACGAGCTGACCATCGTGGGCGTGGCGACGTCGCAGCCGTTTCACCGCCTGGTGATGGCAGACGAGGCGTTTGTGCAGGGATCGTACGACATCGAATATGTCGAACGGCGTGGGGAGGCACTTCTCGAGACTCCTGCCGAACCCGATCAGATCCGGCGTATCGTGGTGGCGGCGGCGCTGGCCGAACACCAGCGCCAAGCCGCTCTTCGTAGACGTCCCCCCAATCACGGTGACGCAGCCCATCAAACGGCTTGGTTGCAGGCAGCACGGCGCGACGGTCTCCGATGATCACGGTTTCGATCGACAGCATAGCCGCAGGCGGAGATGGAGTCGGGCGACATCCGGACGGCCGTGTGGTCTTCGTCCCACGCACGAGCCCCGGCGACATTGCCGAGGTGAGAGAAGTCGAGCAACGGCAGCGGTACGTGCGGGCCAGCCTGGTGAAAGTAACGGAGCCCGGCGTGGGCCGGGCGAAACCGGCGTGTCCGCATTACACGCGAGACGGCTGCGGAGGATGCCAGCTACAGCACCTGACCTCCGAGGCGCAGCGCGATGCCAAGCGGAGGATCGTGGGTGATGCGCTCCGGCGCATCGGTAAGGTGGATGTGGAGGACCCCTCCATCGTACCGTCGCCACTGGAGTGGCGCTACCGCAGCAAGATTTCCATGGCTGTGGTGGCTGGGTCGGAGCAGCTGACGATCGGTTTGCACCGCCACACGCGGCCGCAGCAAGTGTTCCCGCTGGACGATTGCCTCATCGTCCGGGAGCCGGTCATGGAACTGTGGAACGCCGTCCGCCCGCACACCCATCTGCTTCCCCCTTCTCTGCAATCGCTGGTTCTGAGACAGGACCGTGAGGGGTTTCTGCACGTGGTCGCCATCGGCTCCAAGCCGGTCGCTGCCGACCGGCGAGACACCAGGCCCTGGGACGCAGCCCCGCTGGCCCAGGCTGTGGGGGACGCCACTGTTTCTTATTGGTGGGCGCCGTGGCGAGGTGCCGGACGCATCGTGGCAGGTCCGAGAAACGGGTTCCCCGCGCTCGCGTTCGAGCAGACCAATCAAGATTTGGCTGCTCGGATCCGTCGCGAGGCGGTGGAATCGCTTGGCGACGTGGGCCAGAAGGTGGTGTGGGACCTCTATGGTGGCGTGGGCGATACGGCCTCGCTGCTGTTGGCCCGCGGTGCCAAGGTGTGGACGGTGGATTCGGATCGCGCAGCAAAGGATTGGGCCGATCGTCACAACGGGCCGGACGTGCGGCGCCTCGTAGACAGCGTGGAGAACGCGCTGCACCGCCTACCGGCCCCAGGGGCGGTGGTCGCGAACCCGCCGCGGGCGGGACTCGGTGCTCCCGTCGCTGCATGGCTCAACAGGTGGGGCAGCGCCACCCCCGGGGTTCGTCTGGCCTATGTGTCATGCGATGCAGCCACGCTTGCCCGCGACCTCGCACGCATGCCGTCACTGATACTGCGGGGCGTCACGGCGTTCGACCTGTTTCCCCAAACGAGTCACGTGGAGACATTGGCTGTCCTGGAATCGGCATCGTGAAGTACACGGTGTCGGTCGGACCACACGCCGTCGAGGTCGAGATCGGGCAGCACTGGGTGAAGCTCGATGGACAAGAAGTGCCAGCGCGTTTGGAAACTGTGGGCGTCGGTCCTTTGCGGTACCTTACCATGGAGGGTTCCACGACACCCATGGTCGTCGAGCAGGGGGGGGAGCATGAGGGATGGACGGTGCAGGTTGCGGGACGGGCTTGGCCGGTCGAGGTGCTCGACGAGCGGGCGATGCAGCTGCGTGAGATGGCGCGACGCAGCGATGGGGCGCCCGGTGGTGGCGGCCTGGTCAAGGCACCCATGCCCGGACTGGTGCTTCGCTGGGAGGTCGAGGAGGGGCAATCGGTGGGCCGTGGAACGGGACTGGTAGTGCTCGAGGCCATGAAAATGGAGAACGAAATACGCGCTGTGGGGGTAGGTGTGGTCCGGCGTATCCTGGTTGCGGCCGGGACCGCCGTCGAGAAGGGCACTCCGCTCGTGGAGATCGGGCCCAGCAGTTGACCGAACCGGTTGCCACCACTAGGCTTATAGGTTGTGTTGTTTCGGGTTTCACGTTCCTGGTCTTCAGAATTTCGAGCGATGAAAACGTATAGCCTCAAGGCGAGTGAGATCGAGCACAAGTGGCACGTCGTGGATGCGGAGGGTGTCGTGTTGGGACGACTAGCGAGCCGCGTTGCGCAGATCATTCGCGGCAAGCACAAGCCGACGTTCACGCCGCACATGGACGGTGGGGATTTCGTAGTGGTGGTGAACGCGGAAAAGGTGCGCCTGACGGGCAAGAAGCTCGAGCAGAAACAGTACTTCCGGCATACCGGATACATTGGCAACGAGAAGTTCACGCCGTTATCGAAGATGCTGGCGACGCATCCTGGACGCGTGATCGAGAAGGCAGTCCACGGCATGCTTCCGAAGGGAACGCTGGGTCGCCAGGTGCTCCGCAAGAAGCTCAAGGTCTATGCGGGGCCCAGCCATCCCCATGAGGCTCAGCGGCCCACGCCTCTCTCCATCTGACAGGAGCAGGAACGATGACGACCCCAGAACCCGAGCTTCGCTGGGGCGCTCTAGGGCGCCGCAAGACCAGCGTGGCCCGGGTGTACCTGACACCCGGCTCGGGTAAGTGGAACATCAACGGGCGCACGTTGGGTGACTATTTCCCGCGCCGATCTCTCATTTCGCATATCCAGCAGAGTTTCACCGTTACTGACACGCTGGGGGCTTTCGACGTTCGGGCTCGGGTCAACGGTGGTGGTTTGACGGGTCAGGCGGGCGCGCTCCGCCTGGCGGTGGCTCGCGCGCTGGTAATTGTCGATGAAACTCACAGGAAAAAACTTCGGGAGCATGGTTTAATGACTCGGGATCCGCGAGCTGTCGAACGCAAGAAGCCGGGACAACCGGGGGCCCGCAAGCGGTTCCAATTTTCCAAGCGTTAACCGCGTCGAGTTCACTACACACATCGCCGGACCTTGCCCTGGGTGTCCGCCGAACGGCGGATCGGGGTTGGGAGTGAAGGCGATGGACGACATAACCCACACGGAACACGGTGCATGGCAGATCCAACACTGAAGGACCTATTAGAGGCGGGCGTCCATTTCGGACACCAAACCCGCCGCTGGAACCCCAAGATGCGGAGGTTCATCTTCGCGGAGCGCTCGGGGATCTACATCATTGACCTCCAGAAGGCCCTCCGTCAGCTAAAGGCCGCGCAGGATCTGGCTCGCGAAGTCATCATGCGTGGTGATGGGATCTTGTTTGTGTGTACCAAGCGCCAGCTGAAGCAGATCGTACGCACGGAGGCCGAGCGCTGTGAGTCGTTTTACGTCACCGAGCGCTGGCTTGGAGGAACGCTCACGAACTTTCACACGATCAAGAAACAGATCAAACGGCTGAAGGACATCGAGCAGGGTCAGCAAGAAGGGTCGTTCGAGTTCTTTACGAAGAAGGAGCAGCTGCGCATCGATCGGGAGCGCCAAAAACTCAGCCGCAACCTCGAGGGAATAAAGCGGATGACAAGACTCCCCGGAGCGTTGTTTGTCGTTGACTCCCAACGGGAGCGAATTGCGATTGCAGAAGCCCGTAAATTGGACATACCGGTCATAGCGATTGTGGACACCAATGCCGATCCCGACCTCATTACCGTCCCGATTCCCGGCAACGACGATGCGATTCGTTCCGTCTCGATATTGACGGGAGCGGTGGTGGACGAAATTGCCATGGCGAGAGTGCAGGTTCCGCTCCGCGAGTTGACCGAAGAGTCAGAGAGCTTCACCTATAGTACCGAGGCGGCAGGGCAGGGCGACGTGGACGAGCACAAGAAGAGGCGTCGGACTCGTCGCAAGCGGCGTCCGAAGCCTGAGGCGATCGTAGCGCGTTTGAAGGACCCGGACAAGCCCGAGGAGCCGCCAAACGCGGACTCGACCGAGCAACCGGAGCCAGCCACCGTTGACACGGCTGGTACGCCGGCCGCGTCGGCCGAGGGGGCGGTGGGGGAAAGCGACGCGTAAAGATAGGGCAGACGGACGCCTCGACGCATCGACCGCCGCTCCCGCGCCATCCGGCCGCGAGGCGGCGGTTCGTATGTTGAATCCAAACGAGGGCGATCGCGCGGCCTCGAGCGCATGAGGGTGCGGATCCGCCGAACTGTGAGAGGAGAAACGGGAACTCATGGCAGGGACCATCTCCGCAAAGGACGTTGCGGAACTTCGAAAGCAGACCGGTGCCGGCATGATGGAGTGCAAGCGCGCGCTCCAAGAATCGGATGGCGATACCGAAAAAGCGATAGCGGTGCTCAGAAAGACGGGAGCGGCGAAGGCGGAGAAACGGGCGGGGCGGAGCGCCTCCGAAGGCGTGATTGGCTCTTACATCCACTTCAACGGGCGTGTTGGGGTACTGATCGAGCTGAACTGCGAAACGGACTTCGTGGCGCGCACCGACGACTTTCAAACCCTGTCCAAGGACCTCGCTCTTCACATCGCGTCGGCCCGGCCGATCGCGGTGTCGGCCGACGACTTGCCCAAAGAGCTTGTCGCCAAGGAGCGTGAATTCATCGAAGCCCAGGTAGCGGAGTCGGGCAAGCCAGAGGCTGTGCGGGAAAAGATGATCAAGGGTAAGCTTCAAAAGTTTCGTAAGGAGCGCGCGCTGCTCGATCAGCCGTTTGTGAAGGACGACAAGCAAACCATTGGTGATTTGGTCAAAGGGGTTGCCTCGAAGGTCGGCGAAAACGTTGTGGTTCGGCGTTTCGTTCGTTACGAGTTGGGAGACGAGTTATGAGCGAACTGGCCTACGGTCGAGTGCTGATCAAGATTTCGGGCGAGGCGCTTGCCGGAGATCGCGGTTTCGGGATCGATTTTGCTGCGGTGCAGCGCTTGGCCGAGGAGATCAAGCAAGTGCACGCGTTGGGAGCGAGCCTGGGGTTGGTGATCGGTGGCGGCAACATCCTGCGCGGGACCGTGGCCAGCGAGCAAGGGGTCGACAGGGTGTCGGCCGATTACATGGGAATGCTGGCCACCGTGATCAACGCGCTGGCCTTGCAAGATGTGCTGGAACGCATGGACGTGCAGACCCGCGCCATGACCGCCATCCGGATGGAGCAACTCGCCGAGCCGTACATCCGGCGCCGAGCCCAACGGCACCTGGAAAAGGGTCGGGTCGTGCTGTTCGCCGGAGGAACGGGGAATCCGTACTTCTCCACCGACACGGCGGCCGTGTTGCGCGCCCTCGAGATCGAGGCCGACGTCATCATCAAGGCGACCAATGTCGATGGTATCTATACGTCCGATCCGCGCAAAGATCCGACGGCGGAGTTCATCCCCGACATCGGGTACCAAGATGCCATCGTGCGCGGCCTCGAAGTGATGGATGCGAACGCATTCGCGCTGTGCAAGAAGAACACTCTGCCAATTGTCGTAATGAACGTCAACGAACAAGGCGCGATCGCCCGGATTCTTACCGGAGAACGCGTCGGGACTTTGGTGCGATGAGTCTACTCGAATTCACTAAAGAGGCGAAGGCCGCGATGCGCAAGGCGGTGGAAAACACACGGCGCGAACTGGCCACCATCCGGAGCGGGAAAGCAACGACCAGCTTACTCGATACCATACGCGTAGATGCGTACGGGCAGCAGATGCCGTTGAATCAGGTCGCGTCCGTATCCGCCCCCGAACCACGGCTCCTCGCCGTGCAGCCCTGGGACAAGGGACTGATTGGCGCCGTCGAGAAGGCGCTTCAGACGTCGGAGCTCGGGTTGAACCCCTCGAATGACGGCACGACGATACGCGTTCCGCTGCCGCTGCTGACCGAAGAGCGCCGCCAGGAATTGGTGAAGGTCGTCCGGAAGCTTGCGGAGGAAGGGCGCATCGCAATCCGCCACGGGCGAACCGAGGTCCTGTCGAAGACAAAGAAGGTCGAGCATGTCTCCGACGACGACAAGCGCCACAGTGAGAAAGACATCCAGAAACTCCACGACGAGGCTATCGAGCAGATCGAAGAACTCGTGAAAGCCAAAGAAGCGGAGATCATGGAGATATGACCCCGGGTTCCCTTCGCCTATGGTAGACGATCGGCTCGCTCAGCTTAAGAGCAACGGGGATGTACCGCGGCACGTTGCGATCATCATGGATGGCAACGGCCGCTGGGCGCGGAGTCGGTTTCTTCCCCGCACCATGGGGCACCACAAGGGAATGAAGTCGGTTCGTGAGGTGGTGGAAGGTGCGATCGAAGCCGGTGTGGAGATGCTCACTCTTTTCGCCTTCTCTCGGGAAAATTGGTCCCGTCCCAGCTCCGAGGTCGCGGCGTTGATGGATCTCCTAGCCGATTACGTCGCCAAGGAAACGAGCAGGCTTCGGAAGAACGGCGTTCGAACTCGCGTGCTCGGTGATCGCAGCAGCCTTTCCGGCGCGGCGCTAGAAGCAGTTGAGACGGTCGAGCAAGCCACGAAAGACGAGTCGCGGTTGCAGCTCGGACTATGCATATCGTATTCGGGCCGAGAGGAATTGACCCGGGCCGCGCGAATGATCGCGGCGGACGTGGAAGCAGGCAGACTCGACATCGAGAACATCGACGAACAAGCGGTATCGAGCCGGCTGTATACGGCGGCCTTGCCCGATCCGGACCTGCTCATTCGCACGTCGGGCGAGCAACGCATCTCCAACTTCCTCTTGTGGCAGATCGCGTATACGGAGTTGTATGTCACGTCGGTGTTATGGCCGGATTTCACGCGCGAAGACCTGTTCGAGGCCATCCTTGATTACCAGCGTCGTGAGCGTCGGTTTGGCCGAGTGTCGGCCTGATGGGGTCTTCGCTGCCCCGCCGCATCGCCGTGGCGGCGATCGGGATCCCGGCCGCCGTCGGCATGGTCTATCTCGGTGGTTGGGTGCTGGTGGCGGGGTTGGCGATACTGGGCATCGTCGGGACGGGCGAGCTGTTCAGGTTGGCGGAGAAGGGTGGGGTGAAGCCGTTTCCCGCTCCTGGCTACGCTGGGGCCATTCTGTTGCCGGTCGCCACGTATTTAGTGCTGGAGGCTGGTGGCGGATTGGATCCGTTTTGGGGGATCGCAGCGGCGACGGTGTGGGTGCTCGTCACTATGGCATACGCACTGGTGGTGGCGGATGTCGACGGGCAGCCGGTGGTGTCGATCGCCGTCACGATTTTCGGACCGATCTATACCGCGGGTCTTCCAGCTTTCATCTTGCTGGTGCGCCACGGGGTAGCCGATGGTTCGCCCGGTGTGGGGACGCTCTTGGTGTTGCTGCCGCTCGTCACGACCTGGCTATGCGACACTTTCGCGATGGTCGGAGGCGCGGCCTTTGGCGGGCCGAAGTTCGCGCCGATGGTCAGTCCGAAGAAAACCTGGTCCGGTGCGGTTTCGGGGCTGCTCGGCGCTGGGGTCGTGGCGCTGATGTACGGATGGCTCGTGCTCGGGGAGGTGGGGATCGCCCTGACGGTGTGGCAGCTTTTGATCATCGGGTTGGTGGTGGGCGTGCTGGGCCAAGTCGGTGATTTGGCCGAGTCGCTGTTGAAGCGTTCCGTCGGGGTGAAGGATTCGGGAATATTTTTCCCCGGTCATGGCGGCGTACTGGACCGTCTCGACTCGTTGTATTGGGTGATCCCGTTGTCGGCAATGTGTTTTTACGCCTTCGGAGTTCTATGAGCGTCGGCATTGCGGTTCTGGGCTGCACGGGTTCGATCGGCGCGAGCACGCTGCGCGTGATCGAGCGCCAACGCGAGCGGTTTCGTGTGGTTGCGCTGACCGCCTTCGGATCCAGGGACAAGCTCGAGCAGGTCGGCGATGAGACCGGGGCGACGTACTTGGGACTGGTGAACGGTGAGGTCGGGTGGCGGCGTTCGTCGAACGGGACGTGCCGTAGGGCGACGGGTACGGAGTGCCTGATCGAAGCCGCGACCCACAGCGAAGTCGATATCGTGGTCAACGCCGTAGTGGGTGCAGCCGGTTTGCAGGCGACCGTCGCAGCCCTCGAGGCGGGCAAACGCGTCGCGTTGGCGAACAAGGAAACCTTGGTCATGGCCGGCGATCTCGTCCGTGAAGCGGCTCGTAGCGGCGGCGGAGATATCGTCCCGATCGATTCGGAGCACAGTGCCGTCATGCAGTGCTTGACCGGGCGCGCACCCGAAGATTTGGCCCGCCTGATCCTCACCGCTTCGGGCGGGCCGTTTCGGGAATGGTCGGCCGAGAAGCTCGCCGAAGCGACAGTCGAGGAGGCGTTGGCACATCCCACGTGGCAGATGGGGCCCAAGATCACGATCGACAGCGCCACGCTCGCCAACAAGGCGCTGGAGGTGATCGAGGCGCACTATTTATTCAATTTGGAGTATGATGCGATCGAGGTTGTGGTGCATCCGCAATCGATCATCCACGCCTTCACAGAATTTGTGGACGGCTCGATACTGGTACAGGTTGGCTATCCATCGATGGAGCTTCCGATTCTCTACGCCCTGACGCATCCCGAGCGGGTGCCCGACGCAGGGGTCAAGCGCTTCGATCCGGTCGCGGCGGGCGATCTCACGTTCGAGCCGATTCGGAGGGATGACTTTAGGGCGTTCGCATTGGGTGTCGCCGCCGGCAGAGCCGGCGCCACCACACCGGCCGTGTTCAACGCAGCGAACGAAGTAGCCGTTCACGCGTTCTTGAACCATCGAATTCGTTTCGGCAATATCGCCGATGTGATTGACTGCGCGCTGCAGGCGCACAGGGGAGATCCAGCGGTGGACATCGAGACCGTGCTAGCGGTCGATCGCTGGGCCCGCGACACTGCGGAGGCGGCATGCTGCTGACCATCGGGGCCGCCATCTTCGTCATCGGCGTGCTCATTTTCGTCCACGAGCTGGGGCACTTTATGGCAGCGAAGTCGGTGGGGATCGGTGTCCATCGATTCTCACTCGGGCTCGGGCCGCTCACGCCGCTGTCGTTCCGTTGGGGTGAGACCACGTACGTCATCTCGTGGATTCCGATCGGTGGGTACGTGAAGATGGCGAGCAAAGAGGAGCAAGAAGAAGTGGGTGGGCTGGAGGGTGGCTCGGGCGAGCAGGAGTTCCCGCAGGAAAAGCTGTTCGAAAATAAGCCGCTCTGGGCACGGGTTTTCGTGATTTCGGCCGGGGTCGCGATGAATTTCCTGTTCGCCTGGGTTGTGTACTTCGGGTTGGCGACGATCTATGGGCGTGTGGTGGATCCCAGCACCACCATCGCACGAGTCGAAGCCGCGACGCTTCCCGACGCGGCCGCGGAGCTGCGTGATCTGCCTCGCGACGTCGAGATTCTCCGAATCAACGGTGATACGATCACCTCTTGGAACGACGTGCGCGATCGGATTGCGGACCCGGCGTCCGAGGAACTGGTGTTCGAGTTTGCCAACGCAGATCCCGTCGTGTTGGCGATCGATGGATTCGCCATGGACGATCGGATCGCGGTATACCTGTCACTGGTGCCCAAGCGTGAGGCACGCATTGGAAATGTTGCGGTGTCGTCGGCGGCCGATGAAGCGGGGTTTGCCGTCGGGGACCTCGTGATTCGTGCAAACGGTGAGGCCATCGGGGATTGGGAGGCCATGGTTGCGGTGGTCCAACGCAGCGCGAACAACACCGTCGACTTCGTCGTGTTGCGCGACTCCGTGGAAGTACTTCTGCCGGCCACGCCGCGGCCAGTCACGAGGGTGGATCCCGCCACCGGCGAAGAAGAAGAGATCGGCCAGCTTGGCGTTAATCCTCAGCTTCGGGAGGTTCACGTCGGGCTCGTCGAGGGGATTGGTGAAGGGTGGCGTGGCATGAAGTCCGACGCGAGGCTCATCCTCACCACGCTGAATGGCCTGATTCGCGGGCGCGTTTCGCCGCGGGAGTTGGGTGGCCCGCTGCTTATCGGGCAGATCTCGGGACAGGTGGCCGCACAGGGCCTGATACCCCTGCTGAGCTTCATGGCGCTCTTTTCGGTCAACCTCGCCATTCTCAATCTGCTCCCCATCCCCGTGCTCGACGGCGGGCAATTGGTGTTCTTGCTCATCGAAGGTGTGCGAGGAAAGCCAATGCCGTTGGAGCTGCGCCTGCGGTTCAGCCAGTTTGGGTTGGTGATCCTACTTGGTATCATGGCGCTCGCGCTCACCAACGACCTGCTGCGCGTGTTCGGGTTGTAGGCACTTGGAACGCGGAGGTCTGCGCGACGGCTCGCGATTCACCCCCGTCCGACCAGCACCACGAGCAACGCGACACCGACCACCACGAGGATCGCCACCGCCCATATCCAAATGCGTTTGGATCGAGTCCGCGCGAGGTTGGTGCCACCCGATTCAGACCCCGGCGCCAGGCCGAACGTGTCGGTGGCGCGCGCCTTGTCGCTGATGTCGTCCAGCTCCTTCAGGAGCGCCCCCGCCGATTCGTAACGGTCGTCGGGATGCTTTGCGAGCAGACGCAAGATGATCCGCTCCATGCGACTCGAGATGTCCGGTCGTTTCACGCTTGGGGGCTCGGGTGGGTCTTCGACGTGCATCCGAGCCAGTTCGAACCAGTCCGTCGAGGTGAACGGCACTTTGTCCGTGAGCGCCTTGTACAACGTGACGCCAAGAGCGTAGAGGTCGCTCCTGCCGTCCAGCTTCCGGCCCTGAGCTTGTTCCGGCGACACATAGTGAGGCGTCCCGATGGTCATGTTCTGCCCCGTGGCGGAGGCGTACCCCGATACGGTCTTGGCGATGCCGAAATCCGCGATGACCGCTCGCCCGTCCTCGGCGAGCAGCACGTTATCGACCTTGATGTCGCGATGGATGACGCCGGCCTCATGGGCGAACGCGAGCGCACGCGCGACGCACCGGGCCAATTCGACCACCTCCACTTCTGCAAGGGGTCCCGACTTCTCCAGCCGCTCTCCGAGGGTCTCGGGATGGTAGTCCATGGCGAAGTACGTCGTTTCGCCCTCTTGGCCGACCTCCAAAATACGGACGATGTTGGGGTGGCGGACCTCCGACGCGATCTTGAACTCGTTGCGGAATCGCTTCTCGAACTCCGGGTCGCCTGCATAGCGGGGCCGCAGCACCTTCAGGGCGACGGGTGCGTCGCCGGAAGTCTCGTGCCCCTTGAAGACCCAGGCAAATGCACCCTGGCCGATCAAGCTGTCGATGGTGTAGTTGCCGACGGTCCGGCCGACCAGATGTTCCGGATCTAACGTCATGACTTGCCTTTACATGCTCGGCAATGCCGGCTACATTTCACAGCTAACATAGTTCAGGGCTAGGACGGTTCGGGGCCCGCGGTTTGTGAGGATACACCTTTCATGAGCTTTGACAAGCAGGCAGTGGTTCGCAAGTTCCGCAGGCATGACACGGACTCTGGCTCTGCGCAGGTCCAGATCGCCGTGCTCACAGGGCGAATCAACTACCTGACCGACCATTTTCGAACCCATTCCAAGGACCACCACGGGCGGCATGGACTGCTGGCGATGGTAAGCAGGCGCCGCCGCCTGTTGGGGTACCTACGAAGGGTCGACGTCGTCGGTTACCGCAAGCTCATCGAAGAGCTAGGCCTCAGGCACTAGTTGCCTTCCGCAGGCCAGGCGTCGGAATGGTTTCGGCGCCGTTTTCTTGGGCTCACCTCTCTAGGATGACAATGGTACACGAAGTCAAGCGAACGTTCGCGGGACGTCCTCTTCATATGCAAACCGGACGACTCGCGAAGCAAGCGGCTGGCAGCGCACTCGTGCGTTTCGGAGACACAGTCGTGCTCGCGGCGGTTACAGTGTCTGATTCGGTTTCCCGCCTCCCATTCTTCCCTCTCACCGTTGAGTACCGTGAAAAAACCTACGCAGCCGGCAAATTTCCCGGTGGTTTCTTCAAGAGGGAGGGCAGACCAAGCGAAGAGGAGATTCTCGCGGCTCGCCAAATTGACCGATCGATCAGGCCGCTGTTTGCCAAAGGGTTCAAGAACGAGACGCAGGTGTACGTGTATGTGCTGTCGGCCGATCAGGAAAACGACGCCGACACCGTTGGGCTCATTGCCGCCTCCCTCGCGCTGGGTGTGTCCCGCGTGCCGTGGAACGGCCCCGTGGCGGCGGTACGCATGGGTCGCGTCGACAACGAGTGGATAGTCAATCCCGTGTTCTCCCAGTTGGACGAATCCGATGTGGATTTGGTCGTCGCTGGGCGCAAGGGCTCGATGATGATGGTGGAAGGCAGCGCGCTCGAGCTGTCGGAAGAGGACATCGCCGACGGGATCATGGCCGCGCAAGCGGCTGTCGAAGAAATCCTCGGTCACGAACAGGAAATCATCGACGGCGTCGCTGCCGTAAAAATGGAATGGGAGTCCACTGACGTTCCCGAGGAAATTGCCTCGCGGGTACGCGCGCTCGCGGAACCGAAAATGAAAGACGCGCTGTTCGGAGGCGAAAAGCAGGAGCGCCAGGGCAACGTTGCGGCACTCAAGCAAAGTGTGCTGGATGGGTTGGCGGAGGAATTTCCGGACGACGCGGGGTCGATCAAGGCGGCGTTGGCCAGCGTCGAAGCCGACGTGACGCGCCGTCAAGTGATCGAGCACGGGGAGCGGGTTGACGGACGAGGTGTGGATGTCGTTCGTCCTATCGAGTGTGATGTTGGCTTGCTTCCCCGCGTCCACGGCTCTGCGCTGTTCCAGCGGGGCGAGACCCAAGCGCTTGTCACGACGACCCTTGGATCCGTTTCCGACGAGCAGCGGGTTGACAACATCGACTTGCGGCAGGAAACGAGCAAGAGCTTCATGCTGCACTACAACTTCCCGCCGTTCTGCGTGGGCGAGGTGCGTCCGATACGCGGGGTGTCGCGCCGCGAGATCGGTCATGGAAACTTGGCCGAGCGCGCGATTCAGCCCGTGCTTCCCAGCTATGAAGATTTCCCCTACACGGTACGCGTCGTGTCGGAGGTTCTGGAATCGAACGGATCTTCGTCGATGGCCACGGTGTGTGGAGGCTCGCTGGCGCTCATGGATGCCGGAGTACCATTGAAGGGTCCGTGTGCTGGGGTCGCGATGGGATTGATGAAGGAGGGGAGCAAGCTGGTGGTGCTCACCGATATCCTCGGCAGCGAAGACCACCTCGGCGACATGGACTTCAAGGTAGCTGGTACAAGGCAGGGAATCACGGCCATTCAAATGGATATCAAGATCGACAACCTCGACATGGATACCATGCGCGATGCGCTCAGGCAAGCAAATACCGCGCGGATGCACATCCTCGATGAGATGGCGAAAACACTCTCGGCACCTCGCGAAGAGCTGTCGCAATACGCTCCGCGGATCATCACGGTGCAAATCAACCCCAAGAAAATCGGGGACATCATCGGGCCAAAGGGCAAGACTATCCGCGGGATCCAAGAGGAGACCGGCGCTAAGGTGAACGTCGAGGACTCGGGAGTCGTCACGATTTCCGCCATCGACGGAGCCGCCGGCGCGAGAGCAAAATCCATGATCGAGGCGCTGGTCGAAGAGCCCGAAGTCGGCAAGATCTACGAAGGGCCGGTAAAGAGCACTACGGCCTTTGGGGCGTTCGTCGAGATCATGCCTGGCACCGAAGGACTGCTACACATCTCGGAGTTGGCTCACACGCGAGTGGAGAAAACGGAGGACGTCGTCAAGAAGGGCGACATCGTTCGGGTCAAGCTGCTGAGCATGGACGACCGAGGTCGCATGAAGCTTTCTCGCAAGGCGTTGATCGAACGAGAATGACGCCGGGGTTACAAACTGAGAAACTGGACGATGGTCTCTACCGTACAACCGCTGAGAGCGGGGTCACGGTCATCTCCGAGGTCATTGCCAGTGTCCGTTCCGTCGCGGTTGGCATTTGGGTGCGCACCGCGTCGGTGCACGAGACCGCGTCGTGCATGGGCATCTCGCATCTCCTGGAACACATGGTGTTCAAGGGCACCGAGCGCAGGTCGGCCCGTGACATAGCGTTCGAGTTAGAGGTGCGTGGTGGATCCCTGGACGCCTTCACCGCGCGCGAACACACTTCGTACCAAGCCCGTGTGCTTGATGAGGACCTTCCACGCGCACTGGACGTGCTTACCGACCTGGTACGCAACCCCGTGCTCCGAGATTCCGATCTCGAGTTGGAGCGCAACGTAATTCTCGAGGAAATCAGTACGGTCCAAGATACGCCGGACGATCTCGTGTTCGACCTGCACGGATCCACGCTGTGGCCGGACCATCCGTACGGGTTCTCGATCCTCGGTACCGCCGAGACGGTCCACGCCCTGCAGACGTCCGACCTCAAGAAACTGCACCGGGCGGCGTACCACCCGCGTCACGTCGTGATCGCTGCCGCCGGGAATCTGAACCACGAGGTGTTGCTCAACCTCTTGGGCAAATGTGGGTGGTTCACGTTCGAACCGGGTCCGGAACCCGCGAGTGTCGAGCCCGTGCCGGCGGCCCAGCGTACGCACCGACATGTTGAGCGGGATCTGGCGCAGACGCACATCGTGCTCGGCACCGACACGTTTGGCTACGCCGATGAGCGCCGCTATGCGCTGATGTTGTTGAACACCGTGCTGGGTGGAGGGATGTCGAGCCGTCTGTTCCAGCGCGTCCGAGAAGAACTCGGTTTGGCCTACGCCGTCTATTCCTTCCACTCGTTCTACAAACACACCGGTGTGACCGGCGTGTACGTCGGTACGGGACCGGCGACGGCGGAGCAGGCGCTGGAAGCCATCATGGGAGAGCTCACGACGCTGGCGCGGGACGGACTCTCCGAAGACGTGTTGACACAGGCTAAGCAGCAACTGAAGGGGCAGGTTACCCTGGGGTTGGAAAGCCCTGCGTCACGAATGTACCGGGCGGCCGGAGTGGTGCTCTACGGCCAGCCATACATGACGATCGACCAAGTGCTTGTGAAGATCGGCGAGGTAAGTGCCGAACAGGTCGCGGAAGTGGGGGTGGAGTTTTTCGAGCCGGGGCGGCAGACGGTAGTCTGGCTTGGACCCAAAGGTGCGAGTCAGCAATGATTTTGGGAGCACCGAAGGAAATCAAGGCCAACGAAAACCGCGTAGCCTTGGTGCCGGCGGGAGTCGAAGTGTTGGCGGGCGAAGGCCATACCATCATCATCGAGAACAATGCCGGGTCCGGAAGCGGATTCAGCGACGATGCCTATGCCGCGGCGGGCGCCACGTTGGTTGCGGAGGCCGGCGCGGTTTGGGAGCGGGCGGAAATGATCGTGAAGGTGAAGGAGCCCGTGGAATCTGAGTGGCCCCTGATGCGATCCGAGCAGGTGATCTTCACGTACTTCCACTTCGCGGCGAGTGAAGACCTCACTCGTGCCGTAGTCGGTTCGGGGTGTATTGCGATTGCGTACGAGACAGTCCAGCTTGCCTCGGGAGAATTGCCGCTGCTCATCCCGATGAGCGAAGTGGCCGGCCGGTTGGCCGTCCAACAGGGTGCGAAATACCTCGAAAGAGTCGAGGGTGGGCTGGGCGTGTTGCTCGGTGGCGTGCCAGGGGTGATGCCCGCGGCCGTGTTGATCATCGGTGGAGGCGTCGTCGGCGCGAATGCCGCGAAGATGGCAGCCGGGCTAGGAGCCAGAGTCACCCTGATGGATCGCTCGCTGGAACGGCTGCGGTATCTGGCGGACGTCATGCCGGGCAATGTTACGCTGCTGTATTCCGATCGGCACGGCATCCTGGAGCAGCTCGAACACGCGGATCTGGTGATTGGTGCGGTGCTGTTGCCCGGGGCGAAAGCTCCGAAGCTCGTCCGGCGTGAGGACCTCGCGCGGATGAAACGAGGATCGGTGATCGTGGACGTGGCGGTCGACCAGGGTGGCTGCGTCGAAACTGCGAAGCCTACCACACACGAGAACCCCACCTACGTCGTGGACGGCGTGATTCACTATGCCGTAGCCAACATGCCGGCGGCCGTCCCGCGCACCTCGACCCTCGCGCTCACCAACGCCACGTTTCCCTACGTGCAGTGGCTAGCCAGGGATGGCTGGCGGGCGGCCTGCAGGGCCCACCGTTCCCTGATGCGGGGGCTCAACGTGATTGGGGGTAAGGTGGTGTACCCGGCTGTGGCCGAGGCCTTCGCGCTGGATCTGACCGACCCCGAAACACTGGTTTAGACCGCTCCGATTTGACCCCCAGAAGCTGGGTAACTCTTCATCTTGTCAGAACTTACGGTCTGCGTTATGTTAGGGCGCTGACGGGCCTCCCGGAGGCGGTGGCGTCCGAACCTCCCATTCTTGTAACCCCAAGCGACCGCATATGCGCTGGCCGAATTTCCGAATCGGGAGTCTCCTTCCTGCCACCGAGATTGCGGTGGACCTCGGCACGTCCAACACGCTGATCTACGTTCGCGGCGAGGGCATCGTTCTCAACGAGCCGTCGGTGGTGGCGATCCAGAAGTCCGACAACAAGGTCAAGGGCATCGGTCTCGAAGCAAAGCGGATGTTGGGTCGCACCCCTGAGGGCATCGTGGCCGTCCGGCCGCTCAAAGATGGTGTGATCGCAGACTTCGACATCACCGAAAAGATGCTGCGGTACTTCCTCTCCTCGATCATCAACAAACACGTGTTTCGAGTGAAGCCGAAGGTGATCGTGTGTGTGCCCAGTGGCATCACGGGTGTAGAGAAGCGTGCCGTGCGGGACAGCGCACAATCCGCGGGAGCCAAAGAGGTGTACATGGTAGCGGAGCCGATGGCCGCCGCCATTGGTGTAGGATTGCCCGTCGAGACCCCGACTGGCAACATGGTGATTGATATCGGTGGCGGGACAACTGAGATTGCCGTGATCGCGCTCAACGGGATCGTGAGTGATACGTCCATCCGGACGGGAGGCGACGAGCTCGACCAGGCCATCGTGCAGTTCATGCGCAAGAACTACAACTTGCTCATCGGCGAGCCGACGGCGGAGATGATCAAGATACAGATTGGGTCGGCGGCGCCGGTGGGCGAGGAAAAGGAGATGGATGCCAAGGGGCGCGATCTCGTTTCGGGTATTCCGAAAGTCGTGCGGGTGCACTCGAGCGAGATCAGGGAGGCCATCCAGGAGCCGATTCAACAGATTGTCGATGCCATCCGGCGGGCGCTCGAGATCACACCTCCGGAACTGGCCAGCGACATCGTCGACCGAGGTATCGTCATGGCGGGTGGGGGCTCAATGATCCGTGGGTTGGATGTGTTGGTGTCTCAAGAAACGTCACTACCGATCCGGTTGGACGATGATCCACTGACGTGCGTCGTGCGTGGAACGGGTCGCATCCTCGAGGACCCGGAGAAATACCGCGCCGTGCTAGCGACCTGAATTGGTGCTCTCGGCAGAGCCTTATTCGTCGCGACGGGACACCGTGATGTTCCTGACGTGCCTCTCGCTTGCCGCCGCGGTCCGGCTCGCGCCGCTTCCGTTCGCGGACGCTCTCGCCTCAGGCATCCGCGAAACACTTCTCGTTCCCTTCCTGCAACTCCAGATGCTGACCGAGCGCTCCCGCGTGCGACGAACCGAGTTCGCAACGATCGTGGCCCAGCGCGACTCGGCCGTGGCGGTGGCGGGCCAGGTTCCAGCGCTGGAAGGCGAAAACGCGCGGCTTCGAGCGATCCTTGGCTTGCGCACGAGAATGTCCGTGCGCCATGTCGCTGGCGAGGTTGTCCATCAATCCCTTCCGTCGGATGGGACCACCCTCATCGTCTCGGTCGGGGCCGCCGATGGAGTCGAACGCTGGGCTCCAGTGGTGGCCGTTGGCGGATTGGTAGGCAACGTACAGACCGTGGATAAGGGCACCTCAGTGGTGTATACGTGGACCCATCCTGAGTTTGCCGTCAGCGTAACCGCGCTTGATGAACGTGTAGTCGGAATTGCTTCGCCGGCGCGCGGCTCCGGTGCCACGATGATGCTCGAGCTCAGAGGCGTGCCCTACCGCGGCGACGTTCCGGTGGGAACGCAGGTGGTGACCGCAGGCTTAGGCGGAGTATATCCGCGAGGGATTCCGGTCGGTTACGTGCGTGGAGTGATCGATGAGCGCGAGGGGTGGTCGCGCAGCTTCTTGCTCGAGCCCGCGGTTCACCCGGCTGCGGTTTCTCACGTCCTCATTCTCCTGGCGCAGGCCGGGGACCTGAGCGCGGGGTTCGAGCGGCCCTGACATGAATGGGCAGGGCTCCGGCCTCAAAGTCGGCATCGTCCTGTTTGCGCTCGTCATTATGCATTTTACCGTGCGCCCGCTTATTGGGCACAATGACGTCGCGCCGGACTTCATGCTGCTCGCGTTGATGTTCTACGCCATCCGCAGCCGCCCTGGTTATGCTGCCATCGCGGGTTTCTCCATCGGCATCGTGGCGGATGCTCTCTCGCCGGTTGCGGTCGGGTCGAGTGCGCTGGCCCACACGGTGGTCGGTTACCTGCAGGCGTGGGGGAAGGCCGTGTTCTTCCCTGATAACCTCTTGGTAACCACTGGCTTCTTGTTCGCGGGAGTGTGGATCCGGAATTTGCTGGTGCTCCTGGCGGGTTCTCAGCTGGACGGCATGGGGTTATTCTGGGCAATGGGAACGTGGTCCGTCGCGCAGGCGGTGACCACGACCGTCACCGGGATTGTCGTGGTGCTCGTCTTTCGTCGCTGGTTCAAGATTGAGATGGTGCAGTGAACTGGAATCATCCGCACACGCTTGCGCGTCGAGAGCGCACCGCGACGGTCATTATTATCGGGGTGTTCGTTTTTTTGGCGGGCGCCTTTTTCCGCCTGCAGGTCCTAGGCTCGGATCGGTACGCAGTGCAGTCTCGGCAAAATCGCCTGCGGCCGGTGGTCCTTCCCGCGCCCAGAGGTCTCATCGTGGATCGCAACGGCATCGTGATCGCCGAAAACGTTCCGAGTTACACCATATCCATACTGGCGCCGGACCCGAAGGCTTTCCGATCCACGCTCGACTCGATGGCGACGTGGGCGAACCTGGAGCCTGCGCAACTCATCGACATCGTGCAACGATACGAGCGGTCACCAGATAACCCGGTGATGGTGATGCGGGATGCCCCATTTGAAGTCGTCGCGGCGTTGGAAGAGCGCCGCCCGTCACTCAAGGGCATGATCATGCAGACAGAGCCAAAACGGCACTACCCATACGGTGAACTGGTGTCGCACTTGTTGGGCTACGTGGGCGAGATCTCAGAAGAAGAAATGGAGTCCGGCGGCATCGTCGGCGCGCGGCTTGGAGCGCTGGTGGGGCGGGGCGGGCTAGAGGCGGAATACGACGAACGATTGCGCGGATTTGACGGAACGCGTTTCGTGGTGGTCGACGCATTGGGCAGACGGATTGGCGGTGGCGGCGCTCTGGAGGCGCGGCAGGGAGACACCTTGCATACGGCTTTGGATATTGAGTTGCAGAAATATGTCGCCGACCAGTTTCCCGCCGACCGGCGGGGCGCCGTCGTGGCCATGGACCCTCGCACCGGTGAGATCCTGGCCATGTACTCGGCTCCGTCGTTCGATCCGAACGCGTTCATTGGTGGGATCGACGAGGATCTCTGGGACGAGTGGCTTTCCTCGGAGGACACACCGTTACTGAATCGGGCGATTCAGGGAATCTACCCGCCAGCCTCGCCGTGGAAGCTCGTCGTAGCGTTGATGGCTCTGGAGCGCGGCGTCGTTGAACTCGACACGAAAATGCCGGTCCAGTGCACGGGTGGGTATCAGTACTTCAGCCGCTACTTCCGATGCTGGCGCGCGAGCGGCCACGGACATCTCACGCTCGCGGAGGCAATCGAGCACTCGTGCGACGTGTACTTCTACCAGCTCGGGTTGAAGCTGGGGCTGGATAGCACGTTGCTCCAGGGCGCCGAGTGGGGTCTCCGGGAGAAAACGGGCGTGGACCTTCCGGGAGAGGTGTCGCCGGCATTCCCGGCCTCTACCGCATACTTCGACGAGCTGTACGGTCCCCGGGGCTGGACCAACGCAGTCACACTGAACCTCGCGATCGGGCAGGGAGAAAATTCGCAAACCCTGATCAGCATGGTGCGTTTCTACGCACTATTTGCTCGCGGCGACGGCGGGGTGCCGGTCCCTCGGCTTGTTGCGGACACGGATGTCCCGCGACCGGTGGCGATACTGGCATCGGCGGAAAACGTCTTGGCGTTGCGAGACGTGCTGGAAATGGTGGTGCAGAGCGGCACCGCGGTTCGCTCACGGGTGGCGAACCTCCGCATTGCCGGCAAGACGGGCACGGCTCAGAATTCCCATGGCCCGAACCACGGATGGTTCCTCGGATTTGCACCGGTGGACGATCCGCAGATTGTGGTCGGGGCGATTGTCGAGTTCGGAGAGCACGGTTCTGCGGTAGCGCCATTCGTGAATCGTATCATCGCGCGGCATCTCCTCGGGCCGGATTTCCAGTCGGACCGGTCGATTCGATGGGTCCTTCCAGCGGATTCGGCCCCACAGTCCGTGCCGATTGGGAGCGATTCCTCGTTCGTAGGCAACGTAGACAATGCGGCGGACCGGACTCGATAAACCGCTGCTCCTAGCCGTCCTGGCCCTTGTGGTGCCGGGACTGGCAACGTTGTACTCAGCGGGTCAGACCGATTTCCCCACCATGGCCGCGAACATCTGGCAGCGGCAATTGATTTGGCTGGCCATGGGCACCGTCGGCGCTGTTTTGATCTTTCGGACGATCCCGCGCGTGCTCGAGTGGTTTACGCCGGTCCTGTACTTCGGAGCGCTGGCGTTGCTCGTGTTGACATTGCTATTCGGGACCGGGGCCGGCACGGCCGCCGGATCGCAGTCATGGATTGCCATCGGCGGAGTGCGGTTGGGCCAACCCACCGAATTTGCCAAGCTCGCAACCATCTTGATGTTGGCGCGGCAGCTGGCGGGGCGACGAGAGCCTCCGGCGACCCTAGTCGCGTTGATCCCATCGGCGGCCATCGCCGCGGCGCCGTTCGTGCTGACACTCCTGCAGCCGGATCTCGGCAGCGCGCTAGTATTTCCCGGCATCATGTTCGCGATGCTGTTCTGGGTGGGTGTGAAGCCGTCGCTCTTGTTTTTCGTTGCCTCACCGGTGATCAGTTTGGCGTTCGCGGCGTCGACCGGGTTGTGGGGTGCGTGGATCGTCGTGCTGACGTTGCTGCTGATCTGGCGGCGGCTCTATGTTGTTGAGGGATTGGTGTTGTGGGGGGCAAATGTGTTTATGGGGGTGGTGGCCGTCCGTTTGTGGACTGTCCTGGCGCCCTATCAGAGGAATCGGATTCTCTCGTTTTTGAATCCAGAGATGGACCCGCGCGCGACTGGGTGGAACATCATCCAGTCAAAGGTGGCCATTGGTTCCGGCGGATGGTTCGGGAAGGGATTTACCGAGGGTACCCAAAAGCGCCTCGCTTTCCTACCGGCGCAGCACACCGATTTTATCTTTCCAGTCGCCGCGGAAGAATTTGGCTTCCGTGGGGTCATCATCGCCCTGTCGCTGTTTGCCTTTTTCTTTCTCGTTCTGATTCGGATCGCGCGGCAGGCGGTTGACAGCTTTTCCTGTGTCATGGTAGCGGGGGTGGCGGGAATGTTGTTTACGCACGTGGTCGAGAATATCGGCATGACCGTGGGCGTGCTGCCGGTAACGGGCATTCCCTTGCCGTTCTACTCGTATGGCGGCTCCTTCATGCTCGTTTGCCTCATCAGCATCGGATTGACGCTTCGTGTCGCCTGGGAATCGCGATTTGGCGGATACCTGCAGGAGTAGTATGTTTGGCCAGCGTTCACCAGATTCCCTGTCCCCATCGGAAGTATAGACGAACCCAATGGCTTGGTTCCGTAAGGAGCGCAAACGGCGTCGGCCCTTGCGCGAGAAGCTCGAGATTCCGGCCGACGCGTGGAACAAGTGTCCAGAGTGTGGCCATGTCGATATCCGCGAGAAATTCGAACGGGCACTGGAGGTATGTCCGGAGTGTGGAGCGCACGGCCGAGTTCCTGCCCAGGTATACGTGGATCTATTGACCGACGAAGGATCGTTTACGGAACTGTATGCCAATCTA
Organism: Gemmatimonadota bacterium; assembly: GCA_022562295.1. Taxonomy (GTDB): domain Bacteria; phylum Gemmatimonadota; class Gemmatimonadetes; order Gemmatimonadales; family GWC2-71-9; genus B3T1B10. The sequence goes on along the minus strand of JADFPO010000024.1, from coordinate 5,897 downwards.
CAATCAACCAATCCGCTCAACTTTGAGGGTTACACCGAGCGGTTGATACGGGCGCAACGCAAGTCTGGTATTCATGAGGCGATCATCACGGGGTTTGGAAAGCTCGAAGGAGAAGAACTTAACCTTGGCGTGATGGAGTTCGCATTCATGGGCGGGTCGATGGGCTCCGTGGTCGGCGAAAAAATCGCGCGCTTGGCCGGTAGGTCGGTGAAAGAGCGGGTTCCCCTCGTGATCGTCTCGCGTTCCGGTGGAGCGCGCATGCAAGAGGGCGTCCTCAGTCTCATGCAGCTTGCGAAAACGTCTGCCATGATCGCTGGTCTCAAGCGAGAGCGTGTTCCTTTCATTTCGATACTCACCGATCCGACGACGGGCGGTGTTTCGGCCTCGTTTGCGATGCAGGGCGACGTGAACCTGGCGGAACCTAAAGCGGTGATCGGTTTCGCTGGGGCTCGAGTCATCAAGCAAACCATTGGCCAGGATCTGCCGGAGGGCTTCCAAACGTCGGAGTTTCTGCTGGAGAAGGGAATGGTGGATGTGGTGCTGCCGCGAGATGAGGTACGGGCTACGACCGCCAGCCTGCTCCGGATGATGTTGGGGCGTTGACCGGCCCGCCGGCCTCATTTCGAGACGCTTGCGATTACCTGTTCCCGCGGGCGAACAGTGGAACGAAGTGGTCGCTCGAGCCGACGCGCCGGTTGCTGAACGAGATTGGGAATCCGCAGGAACAATTTGCCTCAGTCCACATCGCCGGAACGAACGGTAAAGGCTCTGTGGCAGCCATGGTGTATGCGGCTCTGCGCGACTCGGGCCGCTCCGTAGGGCTGTATACCTCCCCCCATCTCGTCCACGTCGCGGAGCGCATAATCGTGGACCAGCGCCCGATCGGTGAAGCGGCGTTTGCTGCCTGGACTGCCAGACTCCACCCAGTGATCGAGGATACGGGTGCCAGCTTTTTCGAAGCGACGACCGCCATCGCGTTTGCAGATTTTGCGGCGAGAGGAGTAGATATTGCGGTTGTTGAGGTAGGGTTGGGGGGACGCCTCGACAGCACCAACGTGATCCAACCGCTGGTGGCGGCGGTCACCAATATCGGCTTGGACCACACCGATTATCTGGGCGATTCGCTCACCGACATCGCGCGCGAAAAGGCGGGGGTGGCGAAGGCGGGGACGCCGTTGGTCGTGGGCGAGCGCTCTGAGACGGTCGTGGCGACGCTCCGGGAGGTTGCGATAGCGGTCGGGGCGAAGGTGATCGAGGTGCCGCCCGATGCATCGTATGCCGGTCGGGTAGGGCTGCAGGGAGAGCATCAGCGGCGGAATGCAGCGATTGCCCGCCAAGTGCTCGAGTCGCTGCCGCGATCGTTTGCGGTGGCTGACAAGTCCATCGCGTGCGGCATCGCGACGGCGTGGTTGCCCGGCCGCTTGGAGCGGCGAGGTCGCTGGGTCCTCGATGTCGCGCACAATCTGCCTGGAATGGAGACCCTGGTTGCAGCTCTTCACGAGCCGCCGCTGAAACGTCCACTGCATGTGATCTTCGGTGTGCTCAAAGGCAAGGACGCCGACGCGATGCTGCGGAAAGTTGCGACCGTGGCAGACGCGATTTGGATCACTCTCCCGCCATCTGCCCCCATGGAAAGGCGGGCGGACCCCCCCGCACTGGACGGCCCCATCGGGGCAACGGTACAATATGAGCCGGATTTCGACCGTTGTATTCTTCGAGCGGCAGAGGGTGCGGCGACAGTCGTGGTCACCGGCTCGTTTCACACCGTTGGGGACGCGATGTCGCGGTTGCCCGGCTTCAATCCGTTCGGCTAGATTGTATCGATGCAATCAAAGGCGTTGCCCGGCTTTCGGGACCTCTACCCTGCCGACACCGCTCTGCTCCAAAAGATTTTTGATGTCTGGCGAGCCGTTTCGGCCCGCTACGGATTCGAAGAATACGGTGGTCCACCGCTCGAGCCGCTGGAACTCTATACGGCAAAGAGCGGAGAAGAGATTGTTGGCCAGCTCTATCACTTCGAGGATAAGGGGGGGCGGGCCGTCGCGTTGCGGCCGGAGATGACGCCGACGCTGGCCCGCATGGTTGCGGCCAAGGCGTCGGATTTCAAGAAGCCGATTCGCTGGTACACCATCCCGCAGCTGTTTCGGTACGAACGCCAACAGCGGGGCCGACTTCGGGAGCACTTTCAGTTCAACCTCGATCTCATCGGTGAGCCCGGTCCCTTGGCCGACGCCGAGGTGATTGCGGCGGCCATCGACGTCATGCGGGGGTTGGGGTTTGGTCCGGAGAGCGTGCGGGTCCGGATGTCGGACCGGCGAGTCATTCGGGCGTTGCTCATGGGCGCCGGCGTAGAGGAGGAACAACTGGGTGCCGCGTACGCCGCCGTCGACAAGATCGAGCGGGACAGTCGGGATGCGCTGACCGACCGTTTGAAGGGTGCTGGAATTGAACGGCCCATTGCCGACCGCGTGTTGGATCTGGCTGAGATACGGGGCCTCGAAAGCGTGCTCGGCGCCCTCGATGAAGTGACGGACGGAGAGTTGATTGGCGACGGCCTCACCGAGTGCCACGGCGCTCTTGCCAACATGGGGTTGGTGGAATTCGTCGATGTCGATCTTTCGATCGTGCGAGGCCTGGACTACTATACCGGCATCGTTTTCGAGCTGTTCGACGCCAATCGGTCCGTGCGAGCCATCTGCGGCGGCGGGCGATACGATGACCTGTTGCGGGCGTTGGGCGGCATCGATTTACCGGCCGTGGGATTCGGGATGGGTGACGTCGTGATCACCGAACTGCTGCGGTCGCGGTCGGGGGCACCGAGTACGCCGTCGCGACTAGACGTGTATCTCGTCGCGGTGACTAGTTCGGACGTGCCCGAAGTGCTTCGACTCAGTCATGCGTTACGGGACATCGGGATTCGAGTGGAGTATGCACTCAAACAGCAGGCTGTGGCCAAGCAATTAAAGATTGCTTCCGTACGGGGATCTGGCAGGGCGATCCTGATCGGGCCGGACGAACGCGAGTCAGGTGAAGTGGTGGTTCGCAACATGGACACGGGCACGGAGGAGCAAGTCCCAATCACGGCGCTGACAGAGGATCTGGCGTGGTTGGGAGGACGGGAGACGCCGTAGTGCACAGACAGTTTTCACGCTGACGATTCGAACACAGGATAGTAATGAGCGGTAAACAGCGCATCACACCACGCGCCACGGACTTCAGCGCCTGGTACAATGACGTCATCGCGCGTGCTGAACTGGCCGAGCATGCGCCCGTGCGCGGGTGTATGGTGATTCGTCCCCGCGGATATCGTATTTGGGAACTGATGCAGCGAGCTCTCGACGATATGTTCCGGGAGACTGGACATGAGAACGCCTACTTTCCCCTTCTCATTCCCCAGAGTCTCCTCGAGAAGGAGGCGGAACACGTCGCGGGTTTCGCACCCGAGATCGCGGTCGTGACCCACGCGGGGGGCAAGGAGTTGGAGGAGCCATTGGTTCTACGGCCCACCTCGGAAACGATCGTCTACTCGATGTTCAGCCGTTGGATCCAAAGCTATCGAGACCTGCCGCTCTTGATAAACCAGTGGGCGAATGTCATCCGGTGGGAAATGCGGCCAAGGCTGTTTCTCCGGACGACCGAATTCTTGTGGCAAGAAGGACACACGGCTCATGCCACCGATGGGGAAGCGGAGGAGGAGGCTCTCAGCATTGTCGGCCTCTACCGACGTTTCATGGAGGATTGGATGGCATTGCCGGTAATTACCGGGGTGAAGACCGAATCCGAGCGTTTTGCCGGTGCCGCTCGAACGTTTGCGCTTGAAGCGTTGATGCAGGACAACAAGGCGTTACAGACGGGCACGTCGCACAACTTGGGGCAAAACTTCGCGAAGGCCTTCGACGTGCAGTTCCAAAACGCCGACGGAGAGATGGAATACACCTGGAACACCTCATGGGGCGTCTCGACCAGATTAGTGGGAGCGCTGATCATGGCGCACGGAGATGACCAGGGTCTCGTGCTGCCGCCGAAATTGGCCCCGACCCAAGTGGTCATCGTTCCGATCTGGAAGACCGACGGTGACCGCGTGGCCGTTATGCAGGTGTCAGAGCGCGTGGCACAGGTGCTGCGGGAGACGGGCTTGCGGGTAGAAGTTGACGACCGAGACGACGTCAAACCCGGGGCGAAGTATTACATCTGGGAATGCCGTGGGGTCCCCGTGCGATTGGAAATTGGTCCGCGGGACGTGTCGCAGGGGCAAGCGATACTGGTGCGCCGTACTGGCGGCAAGACTCCCGTCAAAATGGACGGCATCGCGGAGTTCGTGTCTGAGATGCTCGAACTCCTGCAACGAAGCATGTTGGAAGACGCACGCACGCGACGCGAACAGAGTACCCGACGCAATGTGACCATGGAGGAGCTCGTCGCCCTCATGGCCGGGGATGGTGGATTCGCGTTTGGGGGTTTTTGTGGGAAAGCCGAGTGCGAGCGGGGGATCAAGGACCAAACTCAAGCCACTATTCGCGTGTTACCAGATCCCGAGTTTCGGACCGACCCGGCTCCAGACCGGTGTGTCTGCGGGGATGCGGCTGTGACCGAAGCGGTGTGGGCCAAGGCGTACTAGGGCTGCGCGCTGCTCTGCTGAAGCGGATCGCGGCGCACGTGGGGACGCCCACGTACGTGTATTCCGCGGACCTCATCCGCAACGAAGTACGTCAGCTACAAGGCGCACTCGCCCGAATCCCGCACAGCATCTTTTACTCCATGAAGGCCAACAGCAACCTCAGCCTCTTGGGATTGCTGCGTGGATTGGGCGTGGGTGTCGACATCGTGTCGGGTGGGGAGCTGGAACGCGCCCTCGCCGCGGGCTTCGCGCCAGATGATATCGTGTTCAGCGGGGTAGGCAAGTCACCGCGGGAGTTGGAACGGGCCGTGGAGGTGGGCGTTGGCCTGATCAACCTGGAATCGGCTGGTGAGCTCCAATCGCTTCGTGGCGTAACCGAGGCCATGGCCCGTAAGGCGAACGTCGGCGTACGCGTAAACCCGGACGTGACCATAGCTACACATCCGTATACGCAAACCGGCGCGGAGGGCATGAAATTCGGGATCCCGGTCGACGAAGTTCTCGACATTGCCAGAGACATCGCCACGTCGCCATACCTGCACCTTGCGAGCATCGGAATGCATCTCGGGTCGCAAATCGCTGCGGCACACGCGTACGCGGAAGGGGCCAGGAAGCTAGGGTCGCTGATCGCGGAGTTACGCGGTTCGGGAGTCGACACACTGAGGAGCGTAGATGTCGGTGGAGGCATGGCGATCCCGTATGGGGATCGGCCGGGGCTGCCGATGAGGGAATTCGTCGAGGCAGTCGCGCCCGTTGCCGTCGAAACGGGGCTCACCCTGCTCCTGGAGCCTGGGCGTCTGCTGGTTGGGAACGCGGGCGCGCTGATTACACGGGTGCTGTACTGCAAACGCTCGGGAGGTCGTACGTTCGCCGTCGTGGACGCGGGGATGAACGACTTCATGCGACCGAGTTATTACCAGGCGGAGCACCCGATTAGCGTGATCGGTGCGGACGACGCGGCGCCCGACTCGCTAGAACCGGTAGATGTCGTGGGACCGATATGTGAAACCGGGGACTACCTCGGGCTCGCTCGGAGGCTTCCGGGACTGAAGCCGGGTGCCCTGCTGGCGGTTCATGCGGCGGGAGCATACGGCTTCTCGATGAGTTCGACATACAACTCACGCCCCAGGGCAGCGGAAGTCCTGGTCGACGGCGAACGCGTGGGCCTCATCCGGGCCCGTGAAACCATCGAAGATCTGTGGAATCGGGAGGAGGCGGAGCCGCAGTGGTTGCCGTCAATCTGACCCCACGCCCCCATCCCCCCCTCTCGCCCCCCCCC
>JADFPO010000098.1 GCA_022562295.1 Gemmatimonadota bacterium | reverse complement strand
CGCCCGGTATGGTCGCTGGTTCGGTGGCGCCGTGGTGGCCGCGGTAGTCGTATTGTATATCGTGTTTTTCTGAGGCGACCAGCACCCTACCCCGCCTCCACCGGGCGGTCCCCACACACCTCCCCGCCTCCACCCGACGGGCCCACCCCACACCGCACCCAACCTGGCGGTCCCACTCCCCGCCTCGCGCCCACCCTGGCGAGCGCTCATCGCACGTGCTGGGCGTCCGAGCCCCAGGGGACGCATCCGGCTGGCGGATGCGCCTCCCCGAGCTTTCTGCCAACCCTATCGATTGCCCCGCCTCGGCAACAGCGGACACTCGAAGTAACTGTCGGTCGACTCGAAGTCGTCGAGATCCAGATCCTCGACGCGATCTGCATTCTCGTACTTGTCGAGATCAACGCCTTCCTTCAGGACGTTCAAATGCCACCGTCCGCCATTATAGTCCGGGTCTCCCGGCTTCGACTCGGAGATGAGCGGAACCCCGTCCTTGAACCCGTTCCCGCCGGCGTAGAGCTCGTCGAACGGGTCGCTCGCCGGGTTGAAGGTGGCCGGTGTCACCACACCGGCGAAGAGCTCTCCGTCGACCCATGAATGCGGACGGGGATTGGGCCCCTTGGAAAAGGACACCCCGGGGATGTCAAAGCCGTCCTCGGGTGCGGAGATGTTGGTGTCACATCCACTGACTAGAAACGCCGTCGTGGCCAGAGCGAATAGAAACCGTCGAGTGTTCTCCATCGTTACCTCCCTATAGGTGAAGGCACGAAGGTGAACGGTCGGAGACGGTGTTGCACGCATTGTTAGGGAATTCTCACGAAGCTCTAAGCAAGGGCGGGTCCACACACCTCCCCGCCTCCACCCGACGGGCCCACCCCACACCGCACCCAACCCGGCGGTCAGGCGGTCGGAGCGTCAGCTTAACGCCTTGTACCTTAACCGTTCCCGGATAACTCACAACTGACACCCGACACCTGCTGGCCATGTATCTAACGCGTCCACAGTGTTTTCTTTAGGAAAGTTTTATTATAGGACCAATATTTTCCTGTCGGTATCATGAATCTGTTTCCAACTGAACGCCGCCCGAAATCGGGTTGGTCGCACGCCCACTGGGTTCTGGAGCCCGCGGAGGCGGACAGCCGGGCACCGGTCGTCCGGGGGGGGATCACGTGATCGTCCTCATCCAGCTGCTGAACGTGTTGCTTCCCTTGGGCTACGTCCTGGCGGTGCTCAACTATCTGGTGATCTACGTGAGCCGGCCGGAGTGGAGCTTGCGCACGGTGACCCCGCTTGCCCGGGGCCTGGTGGCCGTCCACGCCGTGTATCTGCTGCTCGCCGCGCTGGCCTTCGAGCACGTGCCGGTGGCGAGCGTATGGGAAGCCTTCACGTTCATCGCATTTGCCCTCGCGGCGGTGTATTTGATTTTGGAGTGGCGGTTGCGAGATCCCTCCACGGGCGTGTTCCTGCTGACGCCGGTGTTGTTCTTCCAGATCTTGTCGAGCGCGTTCGTGACGCGTACGCAGGAAGTCGATCCCATCCTGCAGTCGTCCTGGTTTGGGGCACACGTCACCACCGCCTTGCTGGGCTACGCGGCATTCGCGATCGCGGCCGTGTACGGAACTCTCTATCTCCTCCTGTACCGGGAACTGAAACGGAAACGCACAGGACTCGTCTTCCAGCGACTCCCCAACCTGGAGGTGCTCGCTCGTTTGAATCTCAATGCGCTCATCTTCGGCTGGGGTGCGCTCACGCTGGCCATGTTGCTCGGTACCGCGTGGGCGATTGGACTGCAGTCGCGTGGCGAACTGACAGGAAGTTTCCTGTTGGATCCCAAGTTCCTGAGCACCGCCGTGGTGTGGGTGCTGTACGGCAGTTGCCTCGGCGGACGCTACGTGCGCAAGTGGCCCAGTCGAGACTTGGCGGGCGTCTCGCTGGTGACGTTCCTCCTGATGGTGGCCTCGTCCATCGGGATCAACCTGTTCGCGGACTCGTTCCACTCGTTCGGGTAGCCATGCAACTCAGCCTCTTCGGAATAAATCACACCTCCGCGCCAGCCGGCGTGCGCGACGCGGTGGCCATGACCGCCGAGGAGATCGGGGATTTTGTGGGCCAGTACCGGGAGCGGATCGACGCGGTCCAAGAGCTCGTCGTGTTGTCGACCTGTCACCGCACCGAGCTGTACATGGGAGCGGCAGACACGGCAGCGGCGGGGAAGCAATTGCGCGACGTGGTGTGCACCTTCAAGGGCGTCGAGCACATGCACAACGGACAGTACACGTTCGAGCGTGAAGGACGCGAGGCGGCAAAGCACTTGTTCCGCGTGGCAGCGGGCCTCGATTCGCTGATGATCGGCGAGGATCAGATACTCGGACAGGTGAAAGACGCGCTGGCGGTGGCCGAACGGTGTGGCGCTCCGGGATCGCTCTTGACCCGCTTCTTCCATGCGGCGGTTCACACCGGCAAGCGGGTGCGGAGCGAGACCGAGATCGGACGCGGCGCGGTGTCGATCGCGTACGCCGCCGTGGGAATGGCCACCAAAGTATTCAACGACTTGGCGCAACACAGTGTGGCTGTTGTGGGTGCGGGGGAAACGGGCAGGCTGGTCGGGCTGCATTTTCGCGATCAGGGCCCGGCCCAGCTTTTTGTCTTGAACCGGACGTTCGAACGTGCTCGGCAGTTGGCTGAGGAATTGGGTGGACGCGCCCGGCCGTTCGACGAACTCGCGGCCACGCTCCGGGAGGTGGACGTAGTGGTGAGCGCGACGGTAGCGCCGGAGCCGGTGATGAGCGCCGAGATGTTGGCGGAGGTTATGCGGGAACGGGGTGGGCGGCCGCTGGTCGCCATCGACATCGCGAGTCCCGGCGACATCGATCCGGCGGCCGGCCGGTTGGCAAACTTATTCCTCTATGATCTCGACGCGCTGGGAGCGATCACCGAGCAAAACCGTGCCCAGCGCGCGAAGGAAATCCCCAAGGCCGAGCGCATCGTGGATGAGGAACAGCGACGCTTCTTCCAGTGGTACGAGACCCTCGCGGTTACGCCCGTGGTACGTGCCCTGCGCAAGAGTTTCGAGGAGATCGGCCGCCGCGAAGCCCGTAAACACGGCAAGCAGTTTCACCGGACCGATCGGGAGACGCTCGAGCGGTACACGCAGGCGTTGATCAGCAAGCTGCTGCACCATCCCACGCTCGGTCTCAAGGATCTCGACCGCTCGACCCCGGAAGGATTCGGGAAGCTGGCTGCCATGCGGGAATTGTTCCGATTGGACGCGGACGGAGACGGGCCGGGGAGCGAGGGGGACGGAGAATCCCAGTGATGGTCACCGAAGAAACGCTACGGCTGGCTTTCGCAGCCGCAAGACTTCGGCAACTACGGTAGGCACGCCTCGATCAAATTTTTCTTGGAGAAATGAAACAGCGTGATGAAGCTCAACAGGGCTTCCCGACCGAGCAACATGCGCTTGATCGCCGATATGCTGTGCCCCTCCGCGTGGAGTTTGCGGACCTCGTCGCGGAGCGAGACGAGATAGTCGAGCTTGGCCCTGATTGCTTCGCGCCCGTTGCTGACCACGCCTCGATGCGCGCAGAACACCGTCTCGAAATCCAACTCCAACACGCCTCGCAGGCTTTCAATCTGGTCGCCCAGGTTTTCGTCGGCTCGGAGGAAGAGAGGTTTACTGGCGATGTAGAGGTCGCCGGTGAAGAGCCAGCCCCGGTTGGGCTCGAGGTAACAGGTCATGTCCGAGGAATGTCCCGGCGCAGGAATGGCCCGAAGCAGAAACCCGTGTTCGAGTTCAAGCTCGTCGGGAACGGATTGGGCTTCGAAGCGTACCGGGACACCCCAGATGATTCGTTGATACGCTCGTAACGGAAATCCTCTCTTCATCAACTCGACGCTTTCCGATGGAAGGAAGACGTCGACGTTCATGTCTCGCCCGAGCCGCGCGCCGTTACCGCTGTGATCCTCGTGATGGTGCGTGATGACGACGCGGTTGACGTCCCGTTCGCTCAAAAACCTGCGGACCAAGCGCCACTGATTGGGTGGGCCGGTGTCGATGACGGTAGAGCCAAGGCGGTAGAGGATGCAGGATGAGCTGATCCCAAAATCGAATCGGCCGGTACGCAATCCCTCAACGCCATCGTGCTGGAAACGATGTGGGAAGCTTTGTCGTTGACTGGCCTCCACGGCTCGGCCCCACATCACATCTCTGTGTCCTCTTGTCTTGTTCGGTGTTTTCTGTGGTGTTGGCGGGCGACGAAGAAGGTGGAGCCGTGAAACACTCTGGGACGACCGCTTACTGCGGAATCGGCAGATCCGAATTGAAAATGTCCACGGCTATGAGCCACGCCCCATCGGCCTGCTTGCGGCGGATCTCGATGTACTTGCCACGATCTTGCAGCGGCTCGGGCGCACCCTCCGGCTGGATGGTCATCGTATAGGTGCCCCGAACGAACGCGAGCTTGCCGCCGCCGTCGATTTCTTCAATGGTGAGGCTGACGTCTATGATCGCGGGACCCTCGGCCATGAAAGTCTTGATGGCATCGTGACCGTGGAGCGTGGGGCCGTTGGGCGGCATCACCACCGCATTTGACGTATACACCACCATGAGGGATTCCCAATCGGCGGCCTTTACGTGGAACTGCCATGCGTTGGTGACTTGCCGGATGACGGCGAGATCCTCCACCGTCAGTTCGCCAGACCCACCCTGACAGGCGGCGATTCCCAAAACCAACACCGTCAACGCTGGCAACTTCGCACGGTTTCGCATCAGGCTCTCCGGAAATGATCGAACGAGAGGTAGCAACGGCATCCATAATGTAGGGTTAGCGCGGTTTCCGTCAACCAAGCGACCCGGCCAACGGGCAAGACCGGCGCACAGGCTCCCAAAATTGGGGTTCTTCCGAGGATTTTGGCCTCCATCCTTCTCGGTGCTCATCCGCAAAGTCCAGCATCAATCAAACGCCTTGGGAGGGGGAGCCAAGAAAAATGTGGTGAGGGGGTCAGTGGATTCCGTGGGTTGATCTCAGTCGCTCACTCTTCGAGATTCGTGACCTCGATCCGCCCCGCGTCGCTTCGCTACGCCTTACGCGTCCGTGGCTATTCAATCTCGATAGGAGCTGCCCGAGGGGACCGGCCGTGCGATCAAGGTCGTCAGAAGATACCTTTCCCCGCAAATGCCGGATAAGCGCAAAATGAAGCTTCTTAAACCACACGTCGCCATGCTGGCGGCCGGATTGATGGCCCCCTGCGTGCAAGCTCTCGCAGGCCAGCAAGTGGCGGGACCCAGCTACACCGAGGAACAGGCTGAAACGGGCCGCATATCCTACGACGAAGTCTGCGCGGCGTGTCACCGGCGCGATATGCGGGGTGACGCAGAGGCGCCCGAACTCGCCGGCCCCAACTTCCAGGCCGAGTGGGGCGATAAATCGATCGCCGAGCTTTTCGATGTTCTGAAGACGACGATGCCCGAGGACGACGTGGGATCTCTCGACGACCGAACACACCTGAACATCATCGCATACATCCTTCAGGCGAACGGATTTCCCAGCGGCGATCGGGAGCTGACTGTGGACGGCGGCGTCGTTCTCGGACAGGCGCCGACGGGAGCCCGTGTGACGCGCGCCGCCGCCGCTATGAGGGACAGTGTCTCTCGACGGCCGGGGATCACGGAGTCGCTGCGTGAAGTCGTCGACTACGACCCCGTTACCGACACCGAGCTGCGCAGCCCCGATCCGGGCGATTGGTTGATGTATCGACGCACCTACGACGGTTGGGGGTACAGCCCGCTCGATCAGATCGATCGCGACAACGTCAAAGGACTGACCTTGGCCTGGTCGTGGGCGATGGGCGACGGGACGAGCCAACCCACGCCACTGGTTCACGACGGCGTGCTGTACCTCGTGAGTCCGGACAACGTTGTCCAGGCGCTCGACGCCGCGCGCGGGACGCTGCTGTGGGAGTTTCGCCGCGGGTTCGCCGATGGGTTCGAGACGCGCGAATTCAATCAGATGCGGAACCTCGCCATCTACGACGACAAGGTGTTCCTGGCCACGAACGACGCCTACATGGTGGCGCTGGACGCTCGCACAGGCGTGGTCGCGTGGGAAACGCAGATAGCGGATTGGCGCAAGGGATACACGAATGTAAGCGGTCCGTTGGTGATCGACGGTAAGGTGATCAACGGCATCAACGGCTGTGCGCGGTTCTACGAGGAGAGTTGCTTCATCACCGCGCACGACGCAAGCACGGGCGAGGAACTGTGGCGCACGTTCACGGTCGCACGGCCGGGAGACGCGGGCGGCGACACCTGGGGCGACCTCCCCTTTGCGTTGCGCGGCGGTGTGGATGTGTGGTTGCCGGGGAGTTACGATCCCGAGTTGGGTCTCACCTATTGGAACACCGCGCAGGCGAAGCCCTGGGTGGCTGCGAGCCGCGGGCTCACGACGCGCGATTCGGCGCTCTACTCGACATCAACCCTCGCGCTCGATCCGGACGACGGGACGGTGCGGTGGTTCCACCAATACGTTCCCGGTGAATCGCTGGACATGGATGAGGCGTTCGAGCAGGTCCTGATCGACGTCGCGGGCCGCAAGTCACTGTTCACGATCGGCAAGCCGGGAATTCTCTGGAAGCTGGACCGGGCTACGGGGAAGTTTCTGAGCTTCAAGGAAACAGTGTACCAAAACGTGTTCGACTACATCGATCCCAACACGGGAGCGGTTACATATCGAAAGGACATCGCGGAGGCCAAGGTCGGCGAGTGGATCTCGGTGTGTCCCAGCACGGCCGGCGGTCACAACTGGCAGGCGATGGCCTACAGTCCTGTGGACCGACTGCTCGTGATTCCATTGAGCCAGAGCTGTCTCGACATCTCGGGCAACCCGATCGTGCTCGAGCCCGGATCCGGCGGCACCGGCGCCCGCCGCCGCTGGCGCGAGATGCCTGGAACGGACGGCATGCTCGGCAAGCTCGCGGCGTACGACGTCGAGACGATGGAAGAGGTGTGGAGTATCGAGCAACGGGCGGCGTTTCTGACCGGGATTCTTACCACTGGCGGCGGGTTGGTCTTTGCGGGAGACGTGGACCGGTTCTTCAGGGCCTACGACACCCGCACCGGCGACGTGCTGTGGGAGACTCGGTTGACGACGTCGGCCCAAGGATTTCCCGTTTCCTTCAGCGTCGACGGCACGCAGTACATAGCGGTTACTGCGGGTTTGGGGGGTGGGAGCCCGCGGAGGGTGCCGCGTCTGTTGTCACCGGAGATCCGTCACCCGAACACCGGCAACGCGCTCTTCGTGTTCAAGCTACCGAAGAACTAAGCGGGGCGACTTGCGTCGTTGGAGATTCGGGAGATTGAACTGACTAAGCCTAAGAATCTGTAATCCAAGGGGGAACAATGTCAGTTGCAAACGAAACGAAACTCACTTCCGTGATGCCCACGATGACGGTGAACGACATTCGCGCCAGCATCGCGTGGTATCGGGACGTGATGGGATTCTCGGTCGCCCGGGAGATGGAGCACGAGGGACAACTCGTGGGTGCGGTCGTGGCCGCCGGAGCCGTGCAGTTCTTGCTGGGGCAGGACGATTTCGCCAAGGGTAAGGACCGGGCGAAGGGCGTGGCGTCCCGTCTCTACTGCATCTACGACGGTGACATCGACGAGTTCGCCGAAGCGATCAAGTCCAGAGGGGGCACGCTCGAGCAAGAACCCACGGACCAACCGTGGGGAGCGCGAGACTTTGCGGTGAAGGACCCTGACGGATTCATGATTGCGATGTCGAACGGTGCCGGAATGGACGGCTGAGCAGGTTTCAGGGGTCGGGTGTCAGGGGTCTAGAGCAGTGAGTCGTGAGTCGTGAGTAAGCTTTATGCGTGTAGCATCCGAGCGCGTCCCCCGCCCCCCTGACACCTGACACCTATCCCCTAACACCTGGTCAACTTCAGTTGACCTTCGTCTGATACTGATTGTTCCTCCACAACCGTACCGGCCTGCCGTCATCGCCGATCTCGAAGGTAAATTTCTCTCCCAACTCTCCGTCTCTCCGTATCCGCTGAAACGTGTGTTCGCCCACGTGCTTCAGCTTCGTGAGGGCGTTCAGCGGATTCTCGGTCGGTAGGGAGAGCATAGCGAGCTTGCCCTCCCACACGATGACCTCCGTCTCCCCACCCAGTGGGCGTTCGTAGCGCCCGACATAGGTGCTCAGTATCGAGTCGGGCGCTTCGTACTCGTCGGACGAAAGCGCAGCGGCGATGGCGGGCGCAACGACCTCGTACGCGACTCGCGTGTAGAGCCCCGTGTTCACCCCCTGCGCGTTGGTCATGAAGATGGCGGCGAACTGTTCCTGCGGACGCAACAGCAGCTGCGTGCGGTAGCCGGGACAACTTCCGCCGTGGCCCACGAACGTCTTGTCGTCGCTGCGCCATATGGAGAAGCCGATGCCGCGTGTGGTACGCCATCCGGGGTCCATGAAGTGTACACGCTGCATCTCGCGCAGCGTGTTCCGAGCGAGCACGTCGTCGTCGCCGTGCTCGAGCAAGCGGAACTGCCAGGAGGCGAACTTCGCGAGGTCCTGTACGGTCGATGCATAGCCGGCAGCGGGCGCGATACCGTTGACGGTATAGAAGTGCACGGTCTTGCGCGTACCGTCGCGCCCGATGGACCCATAGCCCGTCGCCAGTTGTCCGCCCTTGTGTTTTTCCGGTATCTCCGGCGAAGTGTCGTCGAGGCCGAGTGGATCGAGGATATGCCGCTGCACGTATTCGGCGTACGGCATGCCGGACACCTGCGCGACGATCTCGCCGGCCATGGTGAGCGCGAGGTTGGAGTATTGATAGTACGTGCTGGCGGGATACAGCGTCTCTTGTTTGGAGAGGTGGTCGATGATGCTCTCGCGGGACGGGAACGAGGCTTCGGTCCAATAGGGAAAGTCCGCCTCGCGCGGCAGACCTGACGAGTGGGTGAGCAAGCCCTCGATCGTTATCGGCGCGGCGCCTTCGTAGGTCTCCTTGATATTGAACCACGGGAGGTGTTGCGACACCGGGTCGTCGAGTCGAAGGTATCCGCGGTCGCGCAGCTGCATCACGCCGGTACTCGTGAAGAGCTTGGATATCGAACAGATGCTGTAGATCGTTTGCGGCGTCGCGGGGGTCATACGGTCGACGTCGGAGTAGCCGTAGCCCTTGCTCCAGATCAAGTCTTGATCGTGTACCACGCCTATGGAGATGCCGGGAATTCGCTCGTAGGCCAATTGGGCGTCCACCCACATGTCCAGGAGACTGAGCGCCGAGGACACTCTGGGGTCGTCGCTGAGCGATTGCGCCGGTGAGGGAAGAGGGGTGGTGAGGGCGAGGGCGATTGCTGCTACGATCATTCTCGTCATGGGGCACTCCTGAGTGCGGATCGGTTGGGTCAAGAATACCGTCTCGGTAGGGAGGAGGGCCAGTCGGTTCGTCCCCACCACACCCTTCCACCGGCGGTCCCCTACCACTCCACCGCCCAACCCCGGCGGGCCCACACCACCGCACTCCGCCACCCGGCGGCCCCCCTCCACACCACCCGGCTCATGGCGGCCGGAGCATATCTTGTCCGCTCTCGTCCGGGCTCGGCTGCCAAGTGTCAAGAGGTGCGTCCTGATAGGACGCTCATCGTGGTAGCCGGCTCGGCTAGCGAAGCCGGCGTCCTCTCAGGACGCGCATCTTGCCGTTAGCAGCCGAGCCCGCCCTTCAGGGCCGGACTTCCCAACGATCTCTGGAGGGTTTCATCATGGAGACCCAAGCGGTCACATTAGAGGAGTATGAGAATCCTCTAACATAGAGCCTGGTGGGTTTACCCAACCGTCGAATACCGAAACATTTCCCACCCTGCGGTATATACATACTACACTGTGGAACGCGGTGGAGCTTGCTAAGTGGATCCTCCGCCCCGTAACATGAGTCTCATAGTGGCCGTTGGTCCAAACGGAACCAGCGATTGAAACTGTAAGAGGGCGAGTGACCAATGGTGCGTCATAACCGGCTCGGTCTTTCCTGGACAATTGCGACTGTCGCGTTCGTCGCCTGTGGCGATAGTACTGGCCCAAGCGAGGTGTCTTCGGTCGTAGTAACGCCGGCGGCCGCCACCGTCGTTTCTCTTGGCGACACCGTACAGTTGACTGCCACGGCACTGGATGCGGATGGAAACACGATAACCGGCGCGACGTTCGTCTGGGCCTCGAGCGATCCAGCCACTGCCACTGTGTCGGACGCAGGAGTGGTGACGGCCATAGCGAGCGGGACCGCGACGGTCACGGCCGCCAACGGGGGCGTCACCAGCAACGGCGCCGCGATCACGGTTCAGCAGGACGTGGCGACGATAGACGTTAGTCCTGACACCCTGTCTTTTGCGGCTTTGGGGAGTGTCGACACGTTGGATGCAGTAGCGCGAGACGCAAGGGGGAGCTTGATCCCGGACGTGACGTTCACCTGGGTATCGGGCAATACGGATGTGGCCACGGTGTCGAGCGATGGAGTAGTGACTTCCGTCGGAAATGACACCACGACGGTGACGGCCGCGTTTCAAGCTGTCGCGGGCACGGCCATCGTCGCCGTTGCCCAGACTGTCAACTCACTCGAGCTGTCCGGTGATAGTGCGGCCCTCATCGTCGGGGATACCATCGTGCTCGCGGCGACGGCGAAGGACGCCAACAACAATCTGGTGGTCAACGCTTCGGTGACCTGGTCTACGTCCGATATGACGGTGGCCACGGTGGACGCACAGGGGCTGGTGCGGGCGGTTGGTGACGGGGCGGCGACGATCACCGCAGCTGCCGGGTCTGCGACAGGCGTTGCGACCCTGACGGTGGCAGATAGTGTGGCCAGCTATATCGTAACCTTTGATGCGACATGGAGCGCTGAGACTCACCCGGTCAGTTTTCCCGGTAATCCTCATTTTTCCCGATTGATTGGTGGAACCCACAACGCCGAGGTGGTGGTGTGGCAGGTTGGAACCGCTGCGTCAACCGGCATCAAGGACATGGCCGAACTGGGAGCGACGTCGCCGCTCGATAGTGAGATCGAGGCGGCCATTCAGGCCGGTACGGCTTGGCGTCTGCTCCAGGGAGGCAACATCGGTCTGTCCCCAGGATCCGCGAGCCCTCTTGCGTTTGAGATCCACGCCGAGTTTCCGTTGGTGACGTTGGTCAGCATGATCGCACCCAGCCCCGATTGGTTCGTCGGTGTCCATTCCATGAGCCTCTTCGCAAACGGTGCTTGGATTGATCGAATCGTGATTGAATTGGCGCCCTATGACGCCGGGACGGACAGCGGCGTCATCTACACGTCTTCTAATCTCCCAACTCAGCCACCGGTGGCGATATCGTTGCTCGATACAGTTCCCTTCGACATGAACCAGGTCCTGGGAACGTTCACCTTCGAGCGCCAGCAATAACTGTCGGCAATCAGCGGTTCCCTACCACCCACCACCCAACCCGGCAGTCCCCTCCACACCACCCCTCAACCCGCGGTCGGACGGTATGCTTCGCGCGATCTTCATACCGTCTTGCCGTCCCACCCCCGCCCATCCGCCCATCTGCCCGCCTGCCCGCCTGCCCGCCCCTACCGCCCTACGTCACCCTCCCCCACCAGCTCCTGAAACTTCGGATGGCCGCGTAGCGGCGCCCACAGCGGATCGACGTGCAGTAGCGGGACGCCGAAGAAGACAGGGTCACCGTCGAGCACATGAGCAATCTCGTCCACGGCTTTGTCGTACTTACCGGCTAGGACGTAGGTCTCGGCCCTCGTTAGGTACGCAAGCACGCGACCCGGAGGAGTCAACGCACTACTCTGCTGGGCGGCGAGTACCGCAAGGTCGTGGCGGCCGACCGCCGCGTACACCCCCGGACTTTTTCCGGACGGATCTGAGCATCGCGTGGAACGCATTGCCCTTAGGCAGCCGGAACCTCGGGCTGATGTTCAACGTCTATAACGTGTTGAACACTACGAACCTGGATCCTGAATCCGTCGTGGCCAATTTGCAGGCTGGCGCATTGTTCGGTCAGGCGCTCGCAGCGCGTCCCAAGCGGCAGATTGAGTTGGGAGTGCAGATCAGGTGAGGCCGCGCCGCCCCTGCTCCACGCCCGGCGGGCCGGCGCCACCACCCCTCGCCACCCGGCGGTCCCGCCCCCCTTGTCCACCCGTCCCGGCGGTCCCCTTCCTCACCACCCAACCCACGGCGGTCGGAGCGGACCTCGTCCGCCTTGTCTGCCCAGTCCGCCTTTTTTTGTCCGCCCCGGTCCGCCTTGTTAGGACGGGCCTCCCCAACTAGCGCGCCGCACTCCATCTTAGGCCGATGACCGACACCCTCGCCCGCCTCACCTCTGCCTTAGCCGCCCACTACACCATCGAGCGCGTGCTGGGCGAGGGTGGCATGGCTGTTGTCTATCTGGCGGACGACCCTAGCATGCATCGCCAGGTCGCCATCAAAGTCCTCCGGCCTGAGTTAGCTGCCGCGATCGGCACCGAGCGATTCCTCCGCGAGATCGAGATCGGCGGCCAGCTCAGTCACCCGAATATCCTGCCGATCTTC
>JADFPO010000209.1 GCA_022562295.1 Gemmatimonadota bacterium | reverse complement strand
TTATCCGCGGAAGTGTAGTCGGTTGGTACGGCATTACCCGCACCCCGGCCACGTCAACACATAGGGAGTACGTAATGCGTACCAAGGGAACAGTAAAGTGGTTCAACGACAGCAAGGGCTTTGGCTTTGTCACGCCCGAGGACGGCAGCAAGGACTGCTTCGTCCATCACAGTGCCATTCAGGGAGAGGGCTTCAAGTCACTCCGTGAGGGTGAGCAGGTCGAGTTTGACATCGTCCAGGGCCAGAAAGGCCCGGCGGCCGAGAATGTGACTCCTGTCGGCGAGTAGCCGACTCGAGTGACCTGACTGACGGGCCGTCCCGATCCAGTATCGGGCGGCCCGTTTTACTATGTGTCGATTAGGGGGTAGGGGTGATCCGCGTTCCAAAGCTTTAGCGTCATCCGTGGCCTCCGATCAATCATTCTGTGCCACTCCCCGCAACGCCTCGAGCCAATTCAGTGCCACGATCATTCGCGTCTCTCCTTCCCCGCTGCGCACCATCACGAACCGCTGGCCATCCGGGTGGATGTCGTAGTTCGTGTGCATGGGGTTGGGGACGTAGGGTCCGCTGATCACCGCTTGGGGATTACCAAATGTGAACGTGGAATCCGTCTCGACTGGAACCACGAGAATCTCATTGCCGGCCCGATAGAACAGCTCGTCTCCGCTACGCGACCACAGGGGCTCCGTACCACCCGTCGTCGTTACCGGCCAGCGGCTCTCACCATCGGGGAAGGTTCGTACGTAGATCTCCGACCGGCCCGTTTCGTCCGACACGTACGCCAGAAACCGCCCATCCGGGGATATCTTCGGTGCCCGCTCTTCGGCGGGAGTTTGCAGGAACGGCGTAGGTTGCCCGTCGCTGTCGAGCGAGTGGATCCAAATGTCTCTGCCGGTCTCGCGCGTGTTTTGCCGATACGCAAAGCTGCGTCCATCCGGGGCCCACGAGATACCCCACTGAGATCTGTCGTCTTCGAGGATATTCTCCACTACGCCGCCCCCGTCCGCACGCTTCCAGGCCAAATTGGCGTTGCCGGTGGGATTGGAGATAAATGAGATCCGGCTTGCGTCCGGGGTCCATTCGGGATAGAAGTTGGCGCCGTCGAACGTCAGCTTGTTGAGCCTGTCTTGATCGATGTCGTACCGCCAAATGTTGAATCCCTGGTCTGCTATTCTCAATGCGATACTGCGGCCGTCCGGCGAAAACCGCGGGGCACCGTACGCGCGTCGCTCGTCCATCAGGAGGCGTTCTCCCCCTTGCCGGTCGACCAAAACGAGCGTGCGATCCGAGTCGTCACCGGACAGGTACACCAGCGTCCCGTTCCGAGAGAGCCCGAATTCCCCGACCGCACCGGGAACGTTGACGTCGACTATCCGACCTATGTTCACACCCTCCAGAATCGGCACGCCACGTCCGGTGACCGTGCGCTGGTCGAGGTCGAAGGTTGCAGCACGGATGGTTCCGTCGGACGCCACGTACACCAGGTGACCCGTCTCTGCATATAGCGGATTCGTTCCCTCGATCAAATACCGGACGTTTCCGTTCTCGAGATCGACAACCGCGATCTGGGATTCGTTCACTCGCTCGTTCCACGCGGTGAATAATGCCGCCTTGTTGTCGGGCAAGACAAAAGGCATCCCGTGATCTGTTTCTCCAATGGCCGTGTCGGCCCATGTCAGAATTTCCGGCGAGCCCCCGTCCGCGTCGACGATGGAAAGTCCCGGCCGCCCGATCGGACTGTAGACAATCGTGTTGTCCGGCCGCCAGCTCGCACCGGTAAACGTACCCGGGGTGATCGTGTGGAACGGCCCACCGTCCAACGAAATCTTCCGCATCTCGCCCTTCGCCGAGAAACCAACCCAGCGCCCGTCCGGTGAAAAGAATGGATATGCGGCGTCTTCGGTGCCGGGCACGAGCCTGGCCTGGAGTTCGCCAATGGGACGGGCGTAAAGCTGTCGTCCTTCAGGGCTGACACCGACATGGACGATCGTAGCGCCGTCGGGCGAGATCGCCACCATGTTGCCGGGGGCCTCGGCGACTTGCTGGCTTGCCAGGATGGGAACGATGAACGTCGCGAGCGGGTTGCGTGTTTCTTCGCCGCCCGGAGAGCGCAGCCAACCCCAGGCCGCCAGGATTGTCATGACAGCGACGGCCGCCCACAGCGGCCGGGTATTCGAGACGGGAGCGCTCCCTCGAACAGCAGTGGTCGTGGCAAACTCTGCGGCAACGGCGGGACTCGTGAGCGCCTCGGCAAATTTGGCGGCGTCGTGGAACCGGTCGGCCGGCAGTTTGGACAGGGCTTTGTGAATCGTCGCCTCGACGTGCGGAGGCACCGACTTGCGATGTGCGGTAACCGGCTGGGGTTCTTCGACCAGGATTTTGGTAATCACCGCCTGCGCGGTAGCTGCAGTGTGTGGAGGCTGGCCGGCCAACATCTCGTAGGTGACGGACGCGAGCGAGTAGATGTCGCTGCGGGCGTCCAACTCACGGTCGGCGGTCGCCTGTTCGGGGCTCATGTAGTGGGGCGTGCCGAGCGAAAGGCCCGTTTCGGTCAGTCGGGTGCCACCCGCCGCACGTACCGCCAGCGCAATACCGAAGTCCGCCACCAGCGGTTGCCCGTCCTGGAGCAGAATGTTCTCCGGCTTGATGTCGCGGTGAATTACGTTGTGGCGGTGGGCGTAATCGAGCGCACTCGCCACCGCCTTGGTGATCTCGATCGCCTGTTCGACCGAAAGCTGTTTTTCGCGGTTGAGCGTTTCCCGCAGCGACTCGCCCTCCACGTAGGGCATCACATAATAGAGGAAAGAATCCGCCTCGCCCGAGTCGTGGAGCGGAAGGATGTGCGGGTGCTGCAGGTTGGCGGTGACCTTGATCTCCTGCAG
Source organism: Gemmatimonadota bacterium (assembly GCA_022562295.1). Lineage (GTDB taxonomy): Bacteria > Gemmatimonadota > Gemmatimonadetes > Gemmatimonadales > GWC2-71-9 > B3T1B10. The sequence goes on along the minus strand of JADFPO010000209.1, from coordinate 485 downwards.
GAACCGCTCGGCGCCGATCACGGCGGCCAACTCCGGCCGCAAGACCTTCACCGCGACCTTGCGATCGTGCTTGAGGTCTTGGGCTAGGTAGACCGTGGCCATCCCACCTTGGCCAAGCTCGCCCTCGATGGTGTAACGGTCGGCCAGAGCGGCAGTTAGACGATCCGGTGGCTGCGTCATGACGGGACAATAATAGGACGGAAAGGGGGAAGGATGGAAGGACCGGAACGCTTTCCAGTCGAACCCGAGGTCCGGGCGGTGGGGAAGAAGAAGTTCTGGTTGTTATTCCGACCGCAGCATCACCATTGGATCCAACCGCGACGCTTTTCTCGCAGGCACATAACACGCCACAATCGCCACTAACCCGAGTAGCAGCGTCACGGCACCGTACGTCGGAATATCCTGCGCGGTAATGCCGAACACTAGGCTCTCGAGCACACGCGAAAGGGCCACCGCACCCGCCAAACCCAACACGAGACCGATGC
>JADFPO010000097.1 GCA_022562295.1 Gemmatimonadota bacterium | reverse complement strand
TTCATTCGCCGGAGTCGGCATAGTAGCCGAAATTGCTCATAGGCAGCTCCCACCCATAAGCGTGAGGTCGGAGGTTGTGGCAACGCCACGGCTTGGCCACATGACTATATCAACCCCAATCAGGAGAGCATAGTGATCATTAACCACCGCTTGTCGCCAGCCCTGTGGATTGTCCTATCTGTCGTTGCATGCGCCCCACCTGCGGCAGAATGGACCGATGAAGACCGTGCGGCGATCACCGCAATGGGCGACCGGTATCTGCAAGCGTTGGTAGACGACGACGCGACTGCACTGGCCTCCCTCTTTGTCGAGGATGGGATCCGATTGGTAAACCAAGGGGCAGTCACGGAGGGCCGAGCAGCGATTCAGGCCATTGAAAGGTTGGCTCCCACCGGAAACCCGGATGGCGACTTTCTCAGCTCCCGGACCGACAATATCACGATCGGCGGCCAGGGCGACTTGGCATACAGTTGGATGGATTACGACCTGGTCATGGTTGCATCAGAAGGAGCGGAACCTTCCACTGTCTACGGCAGATTCCTCACGGTTATGAGGAAGCAACCAGATGGCTCTTGGCTCTTCGTCGCCGTTATGTTTAACGTGCGTCCGTCTCCGTAAGGACCATCACGCCGCAGCTGATGGGCAGATCCGTTATACGGCGGCTTTCCAGTCTCGAAATGGCGGGTAGCTTCGGCGGTCACCATGCTGTACCTTGTAACGTACGTTTAACGGTACGGTGACGGGAAATGTCCAGGATCAAATTGTCCGAAGATGTCCGCCCGCTTTCGGAATTCCGAGCCCATATGGCCACAATGCTGGATCAGGTGCGTGAGACTGGCAGACCATTGGTGCTGACAGCAAGGGGCCGCAGTGCGGCCGTGGTGGTAGGAATCGAAACCTATGAGGCGCTGCTGGACGAGTTGGAACTACTACGGGATGTACGGAAGGGCGAGAAACAGATCGACGCCGGCAAGGGAATATCGCAGGGTAAGGCCAAGGCCGCTTTAAAGAAGCGACTGCGCCGCGCACTCAATAAGTGAGGGTCGTTTGGTCCCCGCTTGCGTTGGCGCAAGCGGAGGAAGCGACGGATTACATCGCTGCGGAGCGCCCAGCGACGGCTGCCAAATGGCTGGACGGGCTGATGGATCTGGTAGAGCGTTTGCCACGATTTCCTCGTAAGGGTCGCATAGTGCCCGAGGTTGGTCGGTCAACGATACGGGAGGTCTTATATGGCCGGTACCGCATCATCTATCGTTTGGACCCCAAGCAAATATCGATTATCGCGGTTCGGCACCAGCGGCGGCGCTTCACCGTCAATGATTTGGAAGAAGGGCAGTAGCATCGGCTGAGCAACCGGGAACATAGTTAACGGCTGGGCCGCCGCCTAACAATCCCATGAAGCAGTCGGCGCCTGTTCTTAAAGGAAAGGCATTGTGTTTGTGCGCATGGCACCACTCGTAAAGACCATGCAGAATCTTGCCCGTCGGCTGGTAGCGCCGCAGCTTATCGGCAAAACCGTTAGCCGGACGACGTGCAGTCATCCACCGCACGTTGGCACAGGGAGCCAAGAGTGCCCTTTGATTATCAACCGGTTCTGAAGGCCGATCTCGTCGAACTCAGGCCGCTTCGGTCCGAAGACTATGATGATCTCTACGCGGTCGCTGCCGATCCGCTCATTTGGGAACAACATCCGGCCAAGAATCGCCATGAAAAAGAGGGCTTTCAGGTTTTCTTTCACGAGGCATTGGCGTCCGGTGGTGCTTTGCTTGCCATTGATACTAGAACTCAACGGATGATTGGATCTTCGCGCTTCCATGGCTATGACAAGGAAAGGAGCGAGGTCGAGATCGGTTGGACATTCTTGGCCAGATCCCACTGGGGCGGCATGTACAACGGGCAGATGAAGGAGCTCATGTTGCAGCATGCTTTCCGATTTGTGAATTGCGTCGTCTTTCTTGTAGGCCCACAGAACCTGCGCTCGGTGCGGGCCGTGGAGAAGATCGGCGGTGTTCGCGCAGGATCGAGGCCTGACGCGGAGGGTAGAGACAGTTATGTCTACCAAATCACTGCCTCAGCTTACTCACAACGATGACGTCCATGCGAGTGCAATCAGCACCGGTACATCGTCCTGGTGTCGTGCGGCACCGTTGGCGGGTCACGCTCCGATGCAGAAAGAAAAGTGTTACCGATCTTGTGAGATCATACGTAGCTCGTAGCTGAAAGCTGATCGCTCTCTCGTCTTCAGCCGACCAACAAGGAGCCCAACACTCGGGTCATCACGCCGATCGCCTGCATGTAATCGGCAAGCTCGATGTGTTCCTCGGGCGTATGATCCAAAGAGCCGTCGCCAGGCCCATAGGCGACGATTGGCGTGTCCGGCCAACCCGGCGCCACGACGTTCATGTCGGACGTCCCCGTCTTGATTACGAACCGTGGGTTGCCCCCGCCCCGGCCGGCTCGCACGGCTTGCAGAAACGCACGCACGAGGGGTGTCGACTTGGAGGACTTGTGCGCGACCTCCGCGCCCTGGAACGTACATTCTACCGAGGCTCCCGCTGGGGCCTCCCCCCCGCCCCCTTTGAGGGCTAGCTGCAACGCGGCCGTCAGCGATTGGGGCAGGGCAGAGGGGTCGTCGTCGGGAGAAAGCCGGAATCCCATTCGCAAGGTGGCAGTTCCAAAGGCTCCGTCGCGGTCGGTGACGACAGATTCGAGCGTCGGCGTGAGCCGGTCGAATTCCCGAGAGGAGGGGGGGGGGGGTCGCTCGCGGTTTTGCTCGGTGCAAAAGTCTTCGATGGCACGCCAGAGATCCACCGCCACCTCGGCAGGCAGTCGCCCCGAGCCTGCTGAGTGCGAGAACGGGTAGCGTAGCGACACGGACATGTGGAGCCGGCCCTTGTAGCCGAGTGTCACGCGGTCCCACCGACTCGGCTCCCCGATGATGCAGTAGCGCGGCGCGTGGTCGGCTGGGCGCTGCTTCAGGATGTGCCGCGCCCCACGACTCGACGTGGCTTCCTCTTCTACCGCGCCCACCACCGTGATGCGCCAGGCATCTGGCACGGGGACGGCTGTAGCTCCGCAAACGAAGGCACACAGCGGTCCCTTGGCGTCGACGGTCCCGCGTCCGAACAGGCGGTCGCCGTCGCGACGCACCGGGACGACGCCAGGGAACGTGTCGATGTGGCCGAGCAGTAGAATCTCGTGTGCGCCGTCTCCGCGTACTCCCACCGCATTCCCCACATCGTCTTGCGTCGCGCGCCATCCGCGGCGGTTCATCCACTCGACGAGCGCCCGCGCCGCGTGATCTTCGCTGCCCGACGGACTGGCTATCGAGACGAGGGACTGGAGCAGGTCAACCGCGTCCTGCTCTGAGACCGGAGAAATGCTGTGGGGGGAGGGGGGGCTGTTATGCTCCACGTAACGCGGCGATGACGAGCCCAACGGCTCGGCTGAGTTCTTCTTCTGTGATGACCAGTGGTGGCATCAGTCGCAGCACGTTTTTTCCCGCCGGGAGAGCCCACACACCCGCATCGACCAACGCGCGCAGGACGGGTGTGACACTGCGCCGCAGCTCGACGCCGATCATCAGGCCACGGCCCCGGACCTCGCGTACGATGGTCGGCTGGTCGGGTGTCGAGACGCACGACCGAAGCTCTTCGTGGACCCGCTTTCCCAATGCGTCCGCGCGCTCGGGAAGCGCGTCCCGTTCCAAGACCCGCATGCTGGCGATACTGGCGGCGCACGCCAGCGGCGCGGCGCCGAACGTACTTCCGTGTAACCCGGTCTCGAACTGTCCCAAACCCGAGCGCCACACCGCGGCTCCCATGGGGAGGCCGCCACCGAGGGCCTTTGCGAGCACTACGATATCCGGCTCTGCTCCCACGTGCTGGCAGGCGAACCAGCGCCCGGTCCGTCCGAAGCCCGTCTGGATTTCGTCTACGATAAACAGCGCTCCGCGCTCTCGGCAGATACGTTGCACTTCCCCGATAAATTCGGCGTTGGCTTCGCGTACCCCTCCTTCTCCTTGAATGATCTCGACGATCACGCCCGCCGTATCGTCGGTAACCGCGGCTGCTACCGCTTCGGCGTCATTGAATGGCACATGTGTGACACCCGGGACGAGCGGATCGAACGGCTCGCGGTAACGGCGTGTGGACGTCACACTCAATGCGCCAAACGTTCGGCCGTGAAATCCTCCGCCAAACGCAACGAACTGCGTTCTCCCGGTATAGAACCTGGCGAACTTCAAGGCGGCCTCGACGGCTTCGGCCCCCGAGTTGCAGGCGTGAATGCGCGAGAGCGCTCCACGATCGGTGGTGCCAAACTGATTGTCCAGAATCCCGGCGAGTGTGCTATACCACTGGGCACGTTTGTCGTTATAGGCACTCTCGTTGAGCGCCATCAGGCAACGGGCCTGTTGTTCAATGGCACTCACGACGTCTGGGTGGCAGTGGCCTACGTTGGTCCAACCATGTGCCGACGCGCAGTCGATGTACTCTTTCCCTGTGTCATCCCACAACCGCGCGCCTGCGCCTCGGACGATAGTGACCGGCCGCCTCCGGACGCCCCCCGACGCGTGCGCGTCTTCGATTCCGGGGATATCCTCCGGACGGTGCCCGATGTCGTCAGTCACCGATCACCGTGCCTTCCCCCGCCATCGCTCGGCGCACGGGGTTGACGATACGGCCGTCGGCGAACACGACCCGGTGCACGCCGCCCGCCAGCGCTTCGGCCGCCCCCAACACCTTTTTCTTCATGCGGTCTTCTGCGATTTCCGTGAACCGATGCAGTTCGGCGGCGGGTATGTGCTTGATCAACGATGACTCATCGGGAAATTCAGCGAGCAGCCCAGGTACGTCCGACAAGATGATCAATGCCTCGGCGCCGAGCGCTATGGCGGTCTGTGCGGCGGCTCGATCGCCGTCTACATTGATTGCTTCGCCTTCGTAACTCACTGCCGGGGCGCAAAGCACCGGAACATATCCCGCGTCGAGTAACGAGCGAAGCAGGGCAACATTGACACGCTCCACTTTTCCGGTGTAGTCGTCGCGCAGCACTCGCTGCCGGCCATCTTTCACGACACGGATGGCCGTCTTGCGGCGGCCTTCCCAAATTCTGCCGTCTAATCCGGACAGTCCCACGGCATTGACTCCGCGTACCTGTAACCGCTCCACCAATCCCTTGTTCATTTGGCCGCAGTAGACCATCTCGAAGATCTCCAGCGTCCTGCGATCGGTGCGTCGCGATGTGTATCCACTCGGTGAGGTAAGGAACTCAGGCGGGTGCCCCAACTGCGTTGCCACTTGGTTCATCGTGGACGCTCCGCCGTGTACGACGACGAACTCTTGGGCTTCGCTCGCCAAGAACGCGAGGTCGTCTGCCACTTGATCGTGGTCGATTTCCGCGCCGCCGCCGATTTTGATGACGATCATGTTAGGGAGCAGGGAGGAGGGAGCAGGGAGCAGGGGAAGGGGGGACGTGCACGACTAGGTGGCGGAGGGTGGGGCCTCCTCCCTGCTCCCTCTTCCCTCGATTCGAGCGCGGTCGAGGGGACAGCGGTGTTCTTCGTGGTATTGGACATATGCGTCTCACACCATCAGATGGGATGGAGGCCTGGAAACCCGAGGCCGGACGTCTCATCGAATCCCAGCATGATGTTCATGCACTGCACGGCGGTGCCCGCCGCTCCCTTCATCAGGTTGTCGATGGCGGCGATCGTCACTACGCGATTCGCGGTCGAAAGCTCGTCGGTGGCGAACCCGATATCGCAGTAGTTGCTGCCGGCGAGCAGTTTTGGCTCCGGGTAGCGGTGAATGCCGGATTTTCCCGACACGAGACGAACAAATGGTTCGTGCGCGTAATGTTTGCGGTACAGTGTCCACAGGTCACGTTCGGACGTCGACTCCTTCAGGAAGCAGTGAGCGGTCACCAGCGCACCACGCACCAACTCGACCGATGTCACCGAAAAGTCGAGTCGAAATCCCCGCCCGAGTTCTTGGACAACCTCGGCTTGGTGGCGATGCCCGGTCGGCTTGAAGGAGCGAACCGACCCGCTGCGTTCCGGGTGATGGGAGCTAGGGCTGGCTTTGGCCCCCGCCTCGGAGGAGCCGACCTTGACGTCCGCCACCGCGTGATCTAGCAGGCCGCCATCCACGAGTGGCGCGAGCGCCAGGGTGGTGACGGTCGCGTTACACCCCACACCCGATACAAAGCGGCTGTCGGCTATCGCCGCCCGATTGCGTTCGGGAAGGCCGTAAACGAAGCGCGAGAGCCATTCGGGTGCCGGATGGGGAGTTCCGTACCACTGCTCGTAGCTCTCCGTATCGCGCAAGCGAAAATCCGCCGAGCAATCGATGATGCGCTCGGCCTTGTCGGCGAACATGTCGATCGCCTTGGCGGCTTCGCCGTGCGGCAGCGCGAGGAACAGCACGTCGGCGCGGTCCAGAGCGTCCGGATGGGTGAATTGGAGGGACGTCGTCCCACGCAAAGTCGGGTGGGCCGTATATACGAACCGCCCTGACAGTCTAGCTGACGTCACCTGCCGCACCGACACCTGTGGATGGAACAGGAGCAGGCGAAGGAGCTCACCTCCTACGTAACCGCTTCCTCCCACCACGGATACTTCGATCGTTTCGCTCATACGTTCAGGGCTTTTCCGGGGCGAGGCGCCGGAGGCCGTTCGTCGGCCACGGCAAGGACATAATCCACGATACGGTCGGCGATGTTGACCCCTGTGACGTCGATGCTGTTGCGAAACTCCATGGTGTAGTTCACTTCGTTTACCAGCAGCCGGCCGTCAGGTGTCTCGAGCAGATCGATCGCGAGGATCCCGCCGCCGACAGCGTCTGCCGCGGCACGTGACAAGCGATCCACTTCCGGCGTGACCGGACAGTTCTCGGTTTTGGCACCGCGCGCCGTATTGGTGATCCAGTGATCGGCGTAGCGGTACACGGCACACACCGTCTCGTCGCCGATGACGAACGATCGGATATCCCGTCCCGGTTTGGAGATGTACTCCTGGATGTAGAAGATGGAGTGGTGGTAACTCCCCAAGATTTCCTTGTGCTCGAGAAGCGCTTCCGCAGCCTCCCGATCGTTCACCTTGGAGAGGAGCCGGCCCCACGAACCGACGGCGGGCTTCAGCACAACCGGGTACCCGAGTTCTTCGATTGCCGCGAGTGCCGACTCGGGTGTGAACGCCACGAGGCACCGGGGAATAGGAACCTGGTGGCGCCGCAGAGCCGATGACGTCTCCAATTTGTCGCCGCATATCTGCGCCACCTCGTGCCGATTGATCGTGACGACCCCGTGATCGGCGAGAATCCCCAGGGCGTGAAGGGCGCGCGAGTGGTTCACACAGCGCTCCAGTACCACATCGCCCGTCCAATCGGGAGTTTCGTGTAGGTCGAAAATGAGTTGCCGGTCGTCCACCGTATCGACCGTAATGCCGCGTTTGCGGAACGCCTTCAGGAGCAGTTTCTCTTCCACTCGAATCCGCGACAACAGCATCGTGACGCGCGGGCTACTCACCCCAGTCCTCTTCTTCCTCGGGAGCGCGGGCGAACTTCCAGGGATCTTGTGAAACGGCTTCAAGCTCCACGCCGCATTCGGCACACTGCACGATTTCTCCGACGACGGCATCGTCGGGCAGCGTAACCTTTGCGGCACACTCTGGGCATTCAGCGCTGTGCGACATTCGGATTCTCCAACCGGTTCGAGAAAACAAAAAAGCCAACCCGCTTGGGCCGGCGTCATTCATCGAAGCTTTGGTGTGAGGAGTGGGATCGCCTACACGCTAGCTCGCCGGCCCGGTGGGGAGGCGCTTGGGCTTGGTGGCGAGCTTGATCGCGTTGTTTTGCATGAACAGAGAATAATGTGCCTCTAGATGTTGTCAAGGCTGTGAGCGTTGGGCTATGGGCTTTGAGCTTTGCGTTTTATCTTCGTGACTCACGACTCACCGACTCACCGACTCACGGCTCACGACTCACGACTTACCGCTGAGCCGATCGCCACTCACGCGACAGATCGACCACTCGTCTCACGTCTTCGTCGTTGTTGTAAAGATGCATCGACAGGCGCAGCACCCCCCGTCTGATGGCGAGCTTGACGCCGTTGGTGGAGAGATGCTCGTACAAGCTATTCATCGCCGGGTCGTCAGCGGTGTAGTGCCGCCCGCCGCCGCTCTTTCCGACTGCAACGATGTGACCGAGGTGTGGTCCGGGCTCGCCTCCGGCAACGGGGAGGCCGAGGTCTCGCATTCCGCTCGCCAATTGCGCTGCCAACGATCGAACATGGGCCTCGATGTCACGCGTACCGATGTCCAGCAGCAGCTCGAGCGAAGCGTTGGCGGCGGTGGCCCCGAGATAGTTGAAGTTGCCGAGGTCGAATCGTCGCGCACCATCCGCCAGCCGAAGTCGGTCGAGGTCCATGGCCGTCTCGTGCGCGTCGTCGCCCACCGCCACGCCGAACCGGGCGAGGTAGGCGGGAGTGAGCTGATTCGCCAATTGACGCCGGCAATAGAGGAACCCCATCCCGTAGAATGCGAGGAGACCCTTCTGCGTCGCGACCGCGAGGGCATCAACACCAAGCTGCTCCACGTCGGTGTGCAGCACCCCCGCCGACTGGGCGGCGTCGACCACGCACACGACGCCCCGCTCGCGGCTTGCCTTCGTCAAGGTCTCGACGTCCGTGACGAATCCGGGCGCGAACGTCACGGTGGACACCGTTACCAGACGTGTGCGCTCGTCCATCGCGTCGATCATCTGTTGAATCGGAATGCGGCCGTCGTCCGGCGACACGGAACGTGCCTCGACGCCGAACCGCCGCTCGACGTTCATCCACGGATAGACGTTGTTCGGATGCTCGACCTCAGGGCAGAGAATGAGGTTGTCGCCGGCCTTCCAGGGAAGTGAACCCGCGATCATGTTGAGGCCGTCTGACGCGTTCTTCGTGATCGCAATCTCATCGGGCGACGCATTGATGAGCGTCGCGAAGCGTTGACGTGTCTCTTCCACACTGGCAAGTAACTCTTGCTTGTCCCACTCACCGGTCGAGTGCTCATCCAGATATCGGTCCACCGCTTCCTTCACTCGCGTGGATAGCAGCCCGCGCACCGAAACGTTCATGTAGACGTTGCGTGCGGCGCCGGGAAACAGACTCCTCGCGGCTTCGATCTTGTCGCTCGCGTTACTCGTCAGGTCGATCCCCTCAGTCACACTGTTCTGCTCCCCGTCCATGGGTGTAAAGGGTAGCCATTATCAGGTGTCGGGTGCCAGGTGCCAGGTGCCAGGTCAGGAGGCACCGCGTCGACCCCGCCGAGTTGGAGGCGAAAACCTGAAACCTGACACCCGACACCTGACACCTGTTGGCCATCTTACACCGTTGCCAATCACGAAGCGACCGCCGGGGTTACTGCCTTGCCTCGCTCAGAGTGCGCGACAATCACCGTACCCACCAGATCTCCCATGCAGTTGATAGTGGTACTGCTCATGTCGATCAGACGGTAGATGCCGCCGACCAGGGCGGCGATTTCGAGCGGCAGGTTGAAGGCCTGCACGAAGATGAGAGCAATGACGAGTCCGCCGCCCGGTATGCCGCCGGATCCCTCCGACAGTACCAACCCAATCAGGACTATCGTCACCTGAGACGCCAGCGAGAAATCTACTCCAGCCGCTTGCGCCGTGAACAGCAGAACGCCGGCGAGCATGATGGAGGTGCCGTCCTTGTTGAGCTGCGCGCCCAGTGGAAGGGTGAACGAGTAGATGCTGCGTGGCAGATGCAGTCGCCGCTCCGCGATGTCGAGCGACACGGCCAGGCTCGCCAGGCTGGAGCATGTTGCAGCGGTGGTGGCGTAGAGGGGTGCTGTCTTAGTCAGAAACTCAAGTGGCGAGCGACGGGTGAAGGTTACGAGCAAGGTCATGTATACGACCACCATGACCGCCTGGGCTGCCCAAATACCGACGATGAACAATGCCAGCGGGCCGAAAATCGCCGCCCCGTAGCGTCCTACCGTAGCCGCCGCAAGCGCACCGATGCCAATCGGTGCGAAGTACAGGACGATCCCCACGAGTTTACGCAACACCTCGGCGAGGGCACCAAACGCACGGCGTAGCACACCTCGCGGTTCCTCGGGAAGAAACAGCGTTGCCAAACCGAGAAAGATGGCGAATACGACGACCTGTGCGACCTGACCTGAAGCGAACGATTCGAATATGTTGCGGGGAATCAGCTCGATGAAAACATCGGCCACGTCCGGCACCTGCCCAAACTCCGCATCGACTTTCTCTCGGAGCTGCATGCCGTTCCCTGGCTTCAATATGTGCATCGCGGTGAGCCCCAACGTCAGGGCGGCCACGGTGGTCGTCAGGTAGTACGCGACGATCTTGGCGCCAACACGACCGAGGCTGCGTGGGTCGGTGAGGCTCGTGATTCCGGCCAGCAGGTTGAAGAACACCAGCGGGATGACACCCATCATGAGAAGGCGGATGAAGAGATCGCCCAAGGGCTGAACGACCTCGGCCCGCTCACCCGCGAGGATGCCGGCCACGATGCCGAGCACCATGAACAGCAGGATCTTCACGCCGAGTGAGAGTCGGCGGTACCGCTGGATCAGTGAAAGCGAATCGACCAGCTCGTTCGGCGCGTCGGGATTGGAGGGATCGGTCACGCGTACGCTAGGCCGTGCGCGGATTCACGAACGCCGCGGCGTGGTTTCATGGCACCACTTGGCATGCCGAAGTGTGCGTGCAATCAGGCACGCTGCTGGCAAAGTCACCACGAGAAGAAAGTGAGCTCCTGACGTTTCATAGTCGGCGGCGAAACGAATGGGTGCGTGCGGCACTACTCCGTCGTTGCCGACAACGATACGGGGCCACCGCAGCCGGGGCCAGGGTGGGGAAGTCGCTGTTGCGGACGCGGGGAAGCGGGCAAGCGCCCAGCGGGGTAAAACAAAGAGGCGGCAGAAACCTGCCGCCTCTTCTTTGTGCTTCTGACCGGCTCGAGTGACTAGTTGTTCGGCCAGCTTCCCCAGATGCTGCAGTGCCCGCCGCTGTCAGTGCCGGCGGGGTCTTGCTGAACCCCGCTGCATATGGCGTACATCACGGCGCGAGTCCTCCCTCTAGCTCACCAGCTTGAAGACGTTGATGCGGCCCTTCCCGTGGAAGGAATCCGTGCCCTTCTTGCCGAGATCGTCGGCAGAGCGCTGGAGCGCCGTCTTGAGCTGGCCGGGGTTCATGCCCCCACCCGCCTGCGCGTCTAGGAGCGCCGCAGCGCCCGCCACATGGGGCGCGGCCATGCTGGTTCCCTGGAGGAAGAGCCAGAAATCGCCGGTCCCGCAGATCGGAATCCGGAGGCTCAGCGAGCTGCACGGCGCGATGACCGGCAGGCCGACCCGCGAATCGCCACCCGGGGCGGACACGCTGATGGCAGACGTGCCGTAGTTCGTGTAAAACGCCGGGGCGTCGGTCTGCCCGGTGGCCGAAATGCACATGCCGTTGCCGCTCTCGCACGGGACCGCGACGAACGCGGCGAAGAAACCCCCGAAGTCACGACCGATATGGTCGAGGTCTACGGCGGAGTTACCCGCTGCGGAGACCACCAGCACGCCCTGCTTGGCGGCGTAATTCATGGTCCGGTTGAGCAGCGCGTTGAGCGCACCGCCACCTGGGAACGCCTTACCGACGAAGCCACCGAGGCTCATGTTGATCACGTCGGCGCCGTTGTTCGCGGCATGGATGATCCCGGAAAGGATCGCGCTGAACGGGCAACTGCCGAAAACGCTGCAGACCTTGACCGCGATCAGCGTGGTGTGGGGCGCCACGCCGGACGTGCCGATTCCGTTGCTCGAGACCGTGCCGGCCACGTGCGTGCCATGGAAGTTGTCGTCACCCCATGTGGGGCCCGCAGGGTTCAGGCTGGGCACGAACGCGATGCTGCGGCTCGCGTCGACGCGGCCCGCCAGGTCGGGGTGGAACGGATCGATCCCCGTGTCGATGATCGCGACGGTCACCGCGGAGCTGCCTGAAAAGCCGGCGGCCCACGCGTCATCGGCGTCGATGATCCTCATGTCCCACTGGAGGAAGAATAAGGACGCGGTCGTCGGGTCGTGGCCGGCCGGCTCAGCGCCGGCCGGGATGCTCTCCGTCCTCACGTCACCCGGGTCCGGGACGCCCTGGATCACGATGTCCGCGGCCAGCGCCTTGACGCCGTCCATGTCTTGGAGGGTGCCGACGGCGTCGTCGGAGAGGCCGCTCGCGATGATGATGCCGGCATCGTCATGGCTCCGGACGATCGAGCCACCCAGGGTCACGATGGTGCTGGAGACCGCATCGAACCGGCCGTTGGACACCGCCAGGATATGGTAACCGGTGTCATCGCCAGCCTGCAGGGACATAAGGGGAGTCTCCGGCGTATCGGGGGGCTCGGTGGATGAGTTATCGCACGCGGCGACGGCTACGGCGACAATGGCCACTACGGAGAGGGTATGGCGTCTTAGCATATGAGGCTCCCTGAGTGTGGGTTGGGTCGGGTTGAATATCCGGAACGGCGCAGAACCTATCACGAGTTACATCGACTGTCTAGTTTTCCTACACAGATTTTTTTGTTGCGACTAGCCACT
>JADFPO010000023.1 GCA_022562295.1 Gemmatimonadota bacterium | reverse complement strand
GGAACCACCTTTGTGTCGTAGCGCTGGGATTGTGGGTCGGTAATCGATGAGCCGTAGGCCGATCGTAGATGTCGACCGTTACCGACAGTTGGGCCTGTCGGGTCGAGACTCACCACTCACCACTCACGCTCACGTCGTGCGCGTGGATCTTCGATTAACACGTACACGCGGCGACGGGAGTTGGGAAGAGGGCCCCGCTACACTCACGACTCACCACTCACCACTCACCCTCAAAGAACCCCCCAGAACTGACGATGGATGTCGATCGAAAACGCCCAACCGCCGTTCCGCAGGCCACGCGCCAGCTGCACGCGGATCAGATCGAATACGAACTGCGCCGCCACGCCCACCGAGGGGAAGAATCCGTCCGTTTGAGCCGCGAAGGGAGCGGGATCGCGCACGTACGCGACGTGGGCGAAGGGAGCCAGGGTCGCCGAGGGGGCCGAACGGCCGAACTTGCCCAACCCGACGGAAAAGAAGGGAATGGGAGCCTGCCACTCGAGGTGTTGGGTTGCGGCAAAACTCCCCGTGAGTTGGTGGAAGCCGTACCCGGGCGCACTGACCGGCCCTCCCAGGAATACGTACTCCTGGGCGGGAAGGTCGGGTCGGCCCGCAGCGCCAGCTACCGTGGTCGAGAGTAAGACGCGGTGAGTGCCGAACCTCCGGTCCATCGTGGTTGCGAATGACAACCGACCGAAGAAAGGCTGGGGTCCGGCGATCGTGGTGTCGCGGCCCCGGAACGCCCCGCCCCGCGCCTCGATGCGCCAGCCGACATCGAAACCGAGTAAGGAGGGGATCGCGGGTTGGATCAAACGGAGCGAGCCTCTGGGTCCTCGCAACGACCAAGCGGGAATCACCGGGTCGAACTGCCCGCTCAGCGGCGATGTGTTGACCGTCAGCCGTTGCTGCTGTTCATACGAGGCGGCGATGCGTATCTGCAACGCCGCCGCGGCGCTCAGATCCAGCACCATACCCGCCCCGCGGACCTCGTAGGGATTCGTAAAGTCCCTGCCAAATGCGCCGGCAGCGATACTGTTGCGCAGCAGCGATGTCTCCATCCGGTCACCCACGTCTCGATGGTCCCGTTCACCGTAGACCGTCAACCCAACCCGGGCGGACGGTCGGGTGCGAATCGCAACCCGCCCCTTGAGAGATTTGTCGCCGAACCCCAGGCGGGCCGACAGTGCAGCGCTCGTCCCGTGCCGCCAGCGCCATACGCCGCCAGCTGCGACCGCGACGCCTTCCACTCTGTTGACGCGCACGATTTCCGAGATCCGTCCGGTGGACAGGGCTCCTCCTCGCAACTGCCGGCTGAGGGCATCGACGCCGACCAGTTGCTGGGCCCTCCGCAGCACCTTCCGCGCGTCCTCATCGCTCGCGAATCGCACGTCCGAGGGGAGAGAGTCGACGATGTTTCCGTGCCACTCGTACTGCTGCAATTGAACCACCGGTGCACGCACGAATTCCGTACCGGCGAATGCCCGGCTATCCAACCCGATATTGAGACGGTAGCAACACACGTCCCACCGCGCGCGAATGATTCCCCGGGCCGGAAAGTCCAGCCATGTGTTCTGGCGAACGACCTCGATTTCTTGGTGCGACGGCAACCAGAACTCCCCGATGAGCGCATTCTCGAGCACGACCGACAACGTCTCGATGCGTTTGTCGAGAAACGAGTGTGTCGTGAAGGTGAGTGCCATGCGGGCGACCGCGCCGGTGTCCCGGTCCAAATACACCGCCCCGATGACGCCGGCCTGGGTCTCGTCGCGAGGCCGCACCTGCACCTCGAACAGCCGCAGGGTCTGTTGGGGCGAACGGACGATCAAGGAGTCACTGATGGCAAAATCGTATGCCGCGAGACCGCGTTCCGAGAGGGGGTGGGGCACATCGCGTACGTCCCGCCCGTCACCCATGCGTATGAGGTCGGGAAAGTTGTTTTGCACCACGCCGAAGCGATCGCGGTAGTAGCTGATGTTGCCCGGGAGCAACAGGGTGTCGCGGCGGCCGATCAAGCGCTGCTTACTGAGAGTCGGCGCCTTCCACAGCACCTCCACGGCGAGTTGATCGACTTTGACGACCCTTGGCGGCTCGGGAAATCCTTCTCCGACCTGTGCCAGGAACGTGAGGTAACCTCTCGCCTCTGCCGCGTAGTCCGCGAGCCCGCCCTCGGCATGCTGGAGCGACCGGCGGGCCACCGCGCGCTCCACCAACCGTCTCGTGCGTGCGTCGTTCCACTCCCCCCGTTGCCTCGCCTGAGCGGGCGCGGCAAACATGCACGCGACGGCCACGGCGGCTATGAGTGCTTTTGCAGACGAGACCGGTGGGTGAACGGGGGCGGTGCTTGGATTCGTGTTCCTGGGTGTAACGATTTGCTCAAGGAGGCCGAAAGGTAGGGGACGCGCACGTGCGCTTCCCAACGGGCCGTTCGTCCAAGCGGCTGAGGCTGCGTCAAGACTCGTCAATTGGCATTCACCTTCAGCTCCGCCGTTGTGGGTCCCGCCGTTTTCAAGAGACCGCGGATAGCGCGGAAGATGCGGGTGAACGCAGATCAAAACAATCGTGTGTCGGGGTGTGGCGGTGGGATCCGGTTTTTGTCCGCCCAGTCAGCGTTCATCCGCGGTTCCCCGAGAGCTGTTCGGATGTCGAACGCCGGATGCTGAAAGCTGGTATGGCAGCAGGCTGTTGCGAAAACGAGGGTTTGCGCTGCAGAGCCCATCATAATAGGTTACCAAAAACGCGTCAGCAATGCGTCCCGACGGGTGTTCCCGTCGGGAACGTCGTTTCCACCTCCTCAAGCGTGCATTCTTCATGAAAGACGATATCCATCCCGAATATCGGCCCGTCGTATTCAAGGACGATTCAACCGGGTATACGTTTCTGACTCGCTCGACAATGTCGAGCGACAAGGTCATAAAGTGGGAGGACGGCACCGAGTACCCCCTCGTGAAGCTGGATATTTCCAGCTCGTCCCATCCGTTCTACACGGGCCAACAGCGGCTGGTCGACACCGCTGGCCGAGTGGAGCGGTTCCGGCGTCGTTACTCCCAGCGGCAGGAGAAGGTGGAGGGCGCCGACACGAAGGAAGAGGGTGCCGCTGCGTCGGATCGCCCTGCGGATGCGAGCACCGAAGAGGGTGGCGCCGGCGCGGAGCAATAAGGCGCCCCCGAGCCCCGTCCTGACAACGGTGTAACCTCATGTCCGAGGACACGATCTTCAGCAAGATCGTCCGGCGCGAAATTCCCTCCGAAATCGTGTATCAGGACGAGCTCGTAACGGCCTTCCGTGACGTGAACCCGCAGGCACCGACTCACGTTCTGATCGTTCCGAACAAGGCCGTTCCCACGGTTGCGGATGTAGGCGCCGACGACGAGCCGGCGCTCGGGAGAATGGTGACGGTTGCCGCCAAGCTGGCCGAGCAGGAAGGGATAGCACACGACGGCTACCGCCTGATATTTAACTGCAGGTCGCATGGCGGGCAGGAGGTATATCACCTTCACATGCATCTGCTGGGCGGTCGCCCGCTTGGTCCGATGTTGCACCTGAAGTCGTGATGTATGTTATGGATGAAGGCCGGTTGGCGGTCCGTATCCCCGTGGCGCCGGCCACGGCATGTGTACTGAGGTGAGGTTGCAATGATCGACAAGGAACTACTCGACATCCTCTGTTGTCCGGAGACCAAGGTCCCCGTTGAGGTTCTGTCCGAAGACAAATTGAAGGCTCTCAACGAGAAAATTGCGGCGGGCGAGGTCAAGACCATCGATGGGAGAAAGGTCAATGAGCCGCTCGACGCGGGTCTCATTACGGAGGATGGCCGGACGATCTATCGCATCGACGACGACATCCCGATCATGTTGATCGACGAGGGAATAAGGGCGGATCAGATAGCCTGACCGCGTGTGATCCCACACCGTTCATAGAGAAATGTTCATACCAACCATGGACCGGCGTCGATTCTTGAGGTACGCGGCGGGAACGAGCATGTCCGGGTTCGCCGCGCTGCAGGGCTTTTCCATGGGCTGTGCCCCGTCAGGGGTGGTGCGAGTTGGCGAGGGCAGTTACGGCCCGCTGCAGGCTGCCGGCCCGGATTTGTCCTTGCCGCCCGGTTTTCAGTATCGAAAGTTCGGTGTGACCGGTTCGCGCATGAGCGACGGGCTCCCGACCCCCGCGGCCCACGACGGCATGGCTGCCTTCCCACTCCCCAACGGAAACATTCGGCTGATCCGGAACCACGAGATCGGATTGCGTGACGCCGGAACTCCAGTCGTCCGGCCGGTCTATGATCCCAGGGCTGGGGGCGGCACCACGTCCTTGGAGATCGATCCGACAACGCGAGAGGTGGTTCGCGATTTCGTGAGCCTGTCCGGAACGGCGGTGAATTGTGCTGGGGGTCCCACACCGTGGGGATCGTGGCTCAGTTGCGAGGAGACCGTCGCCGGCCCGCCGCGGATGCAACGCAAGCACGGCTACGTGTTCGAGGTGCCGGTGACCGCCGACGGACCGGTCGAGCCCGTTCCCCTCAAGGGCATGGGTCGCTTCGAACACGAGGCTGCCGCGGTCGATCCCACAACCGGTGTGGTGTACCTCACTGAGGACCAACGCCGTGGTGGGTTCTATCGCTTTCTTCCCGAGCTGCCCTATCGAGACGGCCAATCGGGTGACCTGGCGGCGGGTGGCGAGCTGCAGGTGCTCGCGGTCGACGGCCGGCCAAACTTCGACACCGGGCACAACCAGGTAGCTGGGGTTGGCCTCGGGGTGCGGTGGATCACGATCGAAGATCCGGACCCCGTCGATGCCCAGGAAAATGTCCACGCGGTTTTTGACCAGGGTTGGCGTCAGGGGGCGGCCGAGTTCAGCCGAGCCGAGGGCTGCTTCTACGCGGACGGTGCCGTCTACTTCACCTGTACGGACGGAGGCGATGCGGACCGCGGGCAGGTCTGGCACTACCGACCCGTGGGGGAATCGGATGGAGTGCTGACACTCCTGTTCGAATCGCCCAGCGCCGAAATCCTGGACTATCCGGACTGCGTTTGTGTCAGCCCGCGGGGCGGCGTCGTGATGACCGAAGACGGCGCTTTCCGGAACTTCATCCGAGGCCTCACGGCCGACGGCAAGGTGTTCGACTTTGCGGAGAACATCGCGAACGGTTCGGAGCTTGCCGGCCCCACGTTCAGTCCCGATGGCAATACGTTGTTCGTGAACATTCAGAGGAGCCCCGGCGCGTCGTACGCGATATGGGGGCCGTGGGAGCGAGGCGGGCTGTAGCCGGCGGAGTGCGGGTCTTTGGGTTACGGACCGGCCCTAGTTCGCTATCCTGCGCCGAACGTGAGTTCACCCAGGAACCCCCTGGGGCCGCGGCGCAGCAGAGAGAGCCCGAACACGATACTCAAGCCGATCAGGGCCGCGACCTGAAGGAGAGACGCCGATTCAGCGCCCAAGGTCGCAATCGAAACGCGTTGGATGTCCCCGAAAAACACATTGACCAGATAACCCAGCGAGACGGACAGTGCGATGATTGCGATGGAAAACGCCGCCGCCGCCTGCCGGCCGTGCAGCTGCGTCAACACGCCGAAGGTGGTCACGTTAGTCGCCGGTCCCGTGATCAGGAACGCGAGAGCAGCACCGGGGGAGAGGCCGCCCATAATGAGCGCGGCCACCATCGGTGTCGCCGCCGAAGCACAGACGTAGGTGGGGACCCCCACGAGCGCGAATAAGACAACATCGAGACCGCCCGGGATCGACGCGAGGGGTGCCCCCTGTAGAAACGGCGTAGCCAAGGCGGCGACGCCCAGCCCCGCCAGAATCCACGGGGCCGTGTCGTCGACGACGTCGCGAAACCCGATGCGGAGTCCTCCCCGTACCCGAGTCGCGAATGACGGGTGTGGCCCTTCCGACTCCAGGGTCTCGGCTGTGCCGTCGTCGGTAGTCGGCGTGATCCTGCCTACCAGCCAACCGACGGCGAACGCGACCACCGCTGCTCCCACGACGCGAATGATGGTCATGGGAACTCCCAATAGAGGGATGGAGATGAACACCGCGTCCAAACCCAACTCGGGGGTTGCCACCAGGAACGCCATCGCGGCGGTTGGTGGCACTCCCTTGAGCACCAGCGTGCGATAGAGGGGGACGACACCACACGAACAGATCGGCAGGGGCAGGCCGAATGCCATCCCTCGTATTGCTTGCATGGGAGCCCCGCCCCGTCCCATCCATGCGGCCGACGACGCGGGCATGAAGGTGCTGATGAGTCCGGCCATGAGGTACGCCAGCAGCAGCGCGGGCGCGGTTTCCAAACCCAGGATGAGCAGCGTATGCGCAATGCCTTCGCCGACCAGCGTTTCGGGAGTGTTCGCGCCGCCGACGAACATGGTTCCTACCAGTAGAAGTCCCAAGATGGCTCCGCCGCCCTCGAAGCGTGGGGTGTGCTTGGGCGCCGTATGCGGGGCTTCCCCCCCGCCCCCACCGTGGTCATCGAGGTGCGGCCGATAGAACACTACGTGCAGGAGGGAGCCCGCCACGAGGGCCTGAAACCAAGCAACGGCCTGGGACGATATGCTCGCCACAAGAGGGGGGCCGACGGCATACCCGCCCGCCGTGGCCGCAGCTACGAGGCCCAGCACGAGCGTGGCGACGAACCTGCCGAAGTGAGGTCGCAGCAGCCACCAGATGGCTAGGCCGACCGGAAAACGGTGCACCACGACGGCGGCGGGCAGTTGCTCGCCGCCAACGGTCCCGCTGGCTAGGGTTGCCCCGTCGAGCAAGGCGTGCAGTGAGAGCCCGACCAAACTCAGTGCTAGCGCCGTGACGTGCGCGTGTTTCGCCGCGCGCTTGAAGAGTCTTTCGACCGCTGTTGGGCCGGCGAAGCCCAGCGCTGCAAACACGGCGGTGGCCCACCCACCGTGCATCATCGTTTCCGGTAGGACGCTGAGAAGCACGATCCCGCCGATGGCCGCAAACACAAAGCCGTCGAGGATGGCGACCATCGCGTTGCCGCGCCCAGCGAGTCTGTACGTCAACGGCCCCAGCGCCAACGCGGCAATGCTTGCGGCCAGTAAATTCACTGTCGTCTCTGGGATGATGTGGGCTGTAACTGCTTCAATGATAATGGGCTTTGAGCTGCGAGCTACGAGCCACGAGCTAGCTCGCCGCCCCTAGTCCATGGCCCAAAGCCCTTGGTGGCCACGTCCAAGTCTTGTTTCGTAGTACTCGCGGCGTCTATTCTTGTGCCTCGCCCATGTAGGCCCATCTGAACGTCTTGCGTCTCGTCGCGGGCAATTCATGAAGGAGACCAATATGCAACGTATCGGGTTTCTTAAGCCCTCACCGTCCTGGATGCGAACGACGATCGCGCTGCTGGGCGTGGCGGTATTCGCTGCCACGGCGGCGTCGGCCCAAACGGCGGCACCGCCGCGACACTTCGCGATTCGTGGGGCGCGAATCGTCACGGGAGCGGGGAACACCATCGACGGCGGGACGATCGTGCTCGAGGACGGGCTCATCACCGCAGTGGGCCGCAACGTGACCGTTCCGGCCGGCGCCTGGGTGATAGAGGGCGAGGGGCTGACCGTGTATCCCGGTCTGATCGACGGGCTCTCCACTCTCGGTCTTCCGGCGTCGCTGCGCGTCTCCGAACGCGGACGCCGGCCCGGGTTCGGCGGGGGCGGGGGTGGGGGTGGGGAGGGGCAGCAGGGAGCGGATCAACCGCCGTTCTCGAGGGGCCCTGAAGATCGGCCCGCCACGACTCCGTGGATCAATGCCGCGGACGAGTTGCAGATCGACGACGACTCACTCGCGACATGGCGCAACGCGGGATTCACCAGTGCCATGGTAGTTCCAGAGAAAGGCCTCTTCCCCGGTCAGGGGGCGCTGATCAATCTTGCCGGTGACAGGCCCCGCGACATGGTGGTGAAGACTCCGGTGGCGCTGCGCGTCACGCTGTCGTCCGGCGGAGCGTCCCGGGGGTACCCCGGCGCGTTGCTCGGTGTGTTTGCCTACATCAAACAGGTGTTCTTCGACGCGGCTCACTACGACCAGGCGTGGTCGATCTACGAGAGATCTCCGCAGGGGATGGAACGGCCCGTGTACGATCGCGCCTTGGAGCCGTTGCGGGATGCGTTGAACGCGCGCCAGTGGGTAATGCTGCCAGGCACCTGGGCGCGGGAGATCCGTCGGGCCATCAACACGGGCGAAGAGGTCGGCGTGTCTACGCTCGTCTACGGGGCGCACCAGGGCTACCAAGTGGCCGACGTCCTGGCGGAGCACAACGTGCCCGTTCTGGTGAGCCTGGATTGGCCGCATCGAGACCGGAATGCCGATCCGGACGCCGACGAGGCGCTCCGAGTGCTTCGATTCCGCGATCGTGCGCCGACCACGCCGTCGGTGTTCGTACAGGCGGGCGTGCAGTTCGCGTTCTACTCCGACGGCATCACCGCCCCCCGGACGGTCATGAACAACGTGCGCCGGGCCATCGGAAACGGCCTTTCTGAAGACGACGCCCTGCGAGCCCTCACGTTGAGTCCAGCGGAGATCTTCGGGGTCGCCGATCGGTTGGGCAGTCTCGAAGTGGGTAAGATCGCCAACGTGGTGGTCACCGACGGCGATCTGTTCGACGCCGAGACGAAGGTCCAGATGGTGTTCGTGGATGGGCGGAAGTTCGATGTCGATGAAACTGTGACCACCGTTGCGCGCGGCGGCCGCGGCGGCCGCGGCGACTCGGAGCAAGGTGAGGAGGGGGGGGATGTGGGCCCCATGGGGCCGCCGTTGCCGATGGTGAACGACCGCGGGCCCATCAATCCCACCGCGGTTACCGTGATTCAGAATGCCACCATCCTCACCGTCACACACGGCACGATCGAGAACGGGTCCATCCTGATTCGGGACGGTAAGATTGCCGAGGTCGGCCAGAACATCACGGTGCCCAGCGGTGCGCGGGTGATCGACGGGACCGGCAAGTTCGTGTCTCCGGGCATCATCGATGCGCACTCACACCTCGCCGCCGATGCGATCAATGAGGGGTCCGTGGCCGTTTCGGCGATGGTGGGCATCGAAGATGTCCTCAACCCCGATCAGATCGGTATCTATCGTGCCCTCGCGGGTGGCGTCACCACGGCAAACGTACTACATGGAAGTGCCAACCCGATCGGCGGGCGCAACGCCGTGATCAAGCTGCGGTGGGGGGCGGATGCCCCAGGGTTGCTGTTCGAGGACGCGATGCCGGGCATCAAATTCGCGCTGGGCGAGAACACGAAACGCGATCGCGAACCCGATCGCTATCCCGCGACGCGAATGGGCGTGCAGGACGTGATCCGCCAGGCGTTCATCGAAGCGCAGCAGTACCGCAGTGACTGGCAGGAGTACGAACAGTCGCGCGCCAGTGGAAACGAGAATGTGATTCCGCCGCGGCGCGACCTGAAGCACGAGACGCTCGTGGAAGTCTTGGAAGGCAAGCGGCTCGTACATGCACACTCGTACCGCGCCGACGAGATTCTTCAGCTCCTGCGATTGGCGGAGGAGTTCGGCTTCCGGATTGCGACGTTCCAGCACGTGCTGGAAGGATACAAGGTGGCGAAGGAGATCGCCGAACACGGTGCCGGGGCGTCGACGTTCTCTGATTGGTGGGCTTACAAAGTCGAAGCGTACGATGCGATTCCCCATAATGCGGCTCTCATGACCGAGAAGGGTGTCGTCGTGTCGATCAACTCCGACAGCGGCGAAGAAATCCGCCACCTCAACCAGGAAGCCGCCAAGGCGATGAAATGGGGTGGGTTGTCGGAGGACGAGGCCCTCAAGCTCGTGACCCTGAATCCCGCGAGGCAACTGCGCATCGACGACCGGGTGGGGTCCATCGAGGTTGGCAAGGACGCCGACCTCGCGATCTTCAGCGCACACCCGCTGAGTATCTATGCGGTCGTCGAGCAGACGTTCATCGACGGTCAGTTGTATTTCGACCGCGAGCACGACCGGTCGCTTCGTGAAGCGCTGAAACAAGAGAAGGAAGCGCTCAAAGAGAAACACAAGGGCGGTCGTCCCGAGCGTATCACGACGGACGACACCCTCGACGGGGGGAGAGAGAAAGTACGATGAGAACCAATCGATTGAGCGGCTGCCTCGGAGTCCTCTGCTTGTTGGTGGCGTCACCCGGCTGGGCGCAGGGTGGCGCGCAGGTCTATGCCATTCGGGGGGGCACCATTTACACCGTGTCCGGCGATCCCATCGAGTCGGGAACGGTGTTGATTCAGGGCGGCCTGATCACGGCCGTCGGAGCCAACGTGAGCGTGCCCGCCGGCGCCGTGGTGTATGAGGCCGCTGGTCTCCAGGTCTATCCGGGATTGTTCGACGCGATGAGCCGTCTGGGCTTGACCGAAATCGGTCAGGTGACGGTGACGTCGGACATGAACGAACTCGGAGAGTACAATCCACATCTCCTCGCCGCCACGGCCATCCATCCCGCCAGTGAAATCATTCCCGTGACGCGTGCGAACGGAATTACGCATGCAGTAGCAGCGCCAACGGGCGGGAGCGGAGGGATTGGCGGCCAGGGATCGCTCATCCACCTCGACGGGTGGACGGTTGAAGAGATGTTGATCGAGCCGTCTGTGGGAATGGTGCTGAACTGGCCCAGCCTTGGCGGTGGTCGCGGATTCCGTCGCCGTGGCCCGCCACGTCCCTTCGCTGAGCGAAAGGAGCGGCACGACAAGCAGGTCGCACAACTCGAGAGTTGGCTCGAGGCCTCTCGCCATTACGCTAGGGCGATGGCCAGCGGTTCCCCGCCGCGGAGGGATCTCAGACTGGAGGCCCTCGGTCGGGTCGCCAGCGGTGAGTTGCCGTTCTTGGTGATGGCCAACTCGGATCGGGAGATCACCGAGGCGCTCGAGTTTGCCGAGCGCAACAATGTGCGAATCATCATCGCAGGCGGTAGAGAAGCGTGGAAGGTGGCGGATTTGCTCGCTGAAAAGCAGGTGCCAGTGATCCTCGGCGCGACACAGGCGCTCCCGTCTGGTGAGGACGACGGCTACGATCAAGCCTACGCCAACCCGGGTCAGCTCTACGAAGCGGGAGTGAAGTTCGGCTTCGCCACCTTCGGCGCCTCCAATTCACGCACGCTGCCCTACGAGGCCGCCATGGCCGTCCCGTACGGACTCCCGTGGGAGGAGGCACTCAAGGCGGTGACGATCAATTCCGCCGAGATCCTCGGTGTGGGAGATCGACTGGGCACGATCGAGACCGGCAAGATCGCGAACGTGATCGTCACCACCGGTGACCCGCTCAACATTCAGACCGAGGTGAGGTTCGTGTTCGTCAACGGACAGCCGATCGACCTCCAGAACAAACACCAATCCCTGTACGAGAAATATAGGGCGAGAAGGTAGTGAGCTGCGAGCCACGAGCTACGAGCTACGAGAAGAGCTGGAAGCGAAGCCAGAAAGTCTCCGGATGCCGGTGCTTCATAAGCTCGTGGCTCGCGGCTCGCAGCTCGTGGCTCATAGCCTACCGAGCACCAGGATCAACACCAGGCCCGCGGCAATCACGATCGACGCGTGTTGCATGACCGAAATGGCCGCCTTGACGGCCATGTCCACGTCTTGTTCGTAGTACTCGGCGATCTTGGTCAACATTTCTCCGATGTGGCCGGTCTGCTCGCCGGTGGCCGCCATCGCCACCACCATCGGTGGAAACGCGTTGGCGCCCTTTAACGCGGCTTCGAGCGTCTCTCCCCGTAAGATCAACCCGCGGCTGCGCATGATGGCCCTATAGATCGTCCGGCTTCCCGATACCCTGGCGGCGATGCCCAGAGCGTCCACGAGGGGGATTCCCGCCGACACTGCCAAGCCCAGTGTGCGCGTGACCCTGGCCAGTACCGATTTCTTGTAAACGGTGCCGAAGACTGGTGTCCATAGCGGCACGATATCGTGCTGCGGCACTGCAGACCGCTGTCGCATTCGGCGCATGCCGAATCCAATGGCGACCACGATCGCCGTGGCGACCGCAAGCTTCTGTGCCACGCCGGGGGCGGTCACGATCGCTGTGAGGGCAGTGAAAGCCAGAAGGAACCCAGGGTAAATCAACACGCTCTTCACGCGGAGCGCGGTGGCGCGGTGTTTCTCGAGCATGTTTGCAAGGGCCAACAGCATTGTGTCGAGCTGACCGGTTGCCTCACCGGCCGCAACGACCTCCACGTAGAGATTGCTGAACGTATCGGGATGCTGCCCGAGAGCGGATGACAAATCGGTTCCCCCGGCGAGGTCTGCCGTCACCGCGGAAACGACATCACCGAGTTCCCGGCCAGACCCTTCCTTACCTAGCAGAGTGAGGGCTTGTACCAAAGGCAGCCCAGACCCAACCGCGGTGGCGAGCTGTCGTGTGAACGCAGCCAGAGCTACGCTATCGGCCAACGGTGTGCCTCGGCCTATCCGCTGTCATCCGGCGTCTGGTGTCCATGAGTTCGCGTCCGCCCCCTCCCTCGTAGTGTGCTCCTGTAAGGGATGCAGAAGGTGTTGGGTTCCGAGCTACGAGCCACGAGAAAGAACCTGAAGCGGTGTCCGGAGACTCGCAACTCCGAGGGCGCTTCTCTGGATCACGGTGGTTCATGGCTCGTAGCCCAAAGCTCGTGGCTCGTGGCTCGTAGCTCGTAGCTCGTAGCTATATTTCCCATCCTATGCGATCTCTCCGTCGTGTTCCTGTGGTTGCCGCCCTCCTGGCCGCGGTGGGTGCGGTGCCTGCCGCGGTGGCTGCTCAGCGAGCGCCGCGCGACTCGGTCGAGCCGGGAGCGGAACTCGCGATCTCCCTGGTGACGGTTGGCCCTGGTGCCGAGATCTGGGAGCGCTTTGGGCACAATGCCATCTTGGTGCGGGACACGGTTCGCGGCACCGGCACGATGTACAACTATGGCATCTTCGACTTCCAGTCGGAGGATTTTCTCTTGCGATTCATCCAGGGGCGCATGCTGTACCGGGTGGAAGGGTTCCCACCCGATCTGAGTCTGTACACAGGCAACAACCGGTCTGTCTGGATTCAGGACCTGAACTTCACACCGGCTCAGCGCAACGAGTTGCGCGGTTTCTTGGAGTGGAACGACCTGCCGGAGAATCGGAATTACCGATACGACTATTATCGTGACAATTGCTCCACGCGCGTGCGAGATGCGCTCGACAACGTGTTGCGCGGACAAATCCAAAGTCAAACCGATCGATTTGCCGCCGGTACGACCTATCGATTTCATACCCAGCGCCTCACCACGAACGATGTCCCCATTTACACGGGGTTGTTGATTGCGCTCGGTCTGCCGGTCGATCGGTCCCTTACGCTGTGGGAGGAGATGTTCCTCCCGACGAGCCTGCAACAGCATCTACGTGAAGTCACCGTTACCGGGCCGGATGGGAATGCCCAGCCCTTCGTCACCGCCGAGAGGACGGTGTATGAAAGTACGGCCGTTCCGCCCGCTGAGGTTCCCCCTTCTTGGGGCTTGCGGTATCTGCTGGTGGGAATCATTCTCGCGGTGGTGTTGCTGTGGCTGGGAATAAAGGCGCCGCAAAGCCGGATTGCGTATGTGGCATTCAGTGGTGCTGGCACGCTGTGGGCGTTGGTCGTGGGCATTTTGGGGACGGTGCTGCTCGGTCTTTGGGTCGTCACGGATCATACGGCGGCGTATTGGAACGAGAATCTCTTCATGTTCAACCCGCTGGCGCTGGCGCTTGCCGTTACGCTGCCTCCGGCGGTGCTTGGCTCCGCGGGGAGTAAGCCGCTCGCGCGGCGATTCGCCTTGGCGACCGCCCTGCTCGCCGCGTTCGGTTTCGTGCTGCAACCACTCCCATGGTTCGATCAAATCAACGGACAGCTGTACGCGCTCGTCGTGCTGCCCCACATAGCCGTGGCGATCGGAGTGTACCGCGTGGCAGCCGCGGAGCCCGATCGCGACGGTGACGACGCCGACGTCGCGCTTCAGGAACAGCCGGCTTGGAAGTAATGGGGCCGGCTCGAAGCTCTTGCGTCGGGGCCGACCCAGACGCGATCATCAACGGAGTCCGGCGGCTAACGGACGCTGGTAAGTCGGGGGTACCGGACCGCGAGGCCCATCGAATAAACTTGGATCCTGCGGGTATCTTACGGTAACACGCGCATCAGGTGAGGCCTTCTCATGAGCGAGTTGTTCTTCGGTCCCATCGCCACTTGGTTCACCGTCCCCGCAGTTCTCGGAACGTTGTTTTTCTCTCTCCGCACGGCGCTCATGTTTGTCGGTGGCGCGGATGGAGGCGCAGACGCGGACGTTGATTTTGACGTGGACGTCGATGCTGATCTCGACGCCGATGCTGGTGACTCGTCGGAGGCGTTCAAGGTGCTGTCGCTCCAAAGCATCGCCGCGTTCATGATGGGTTTTGGATGGGGTGGGTTGGGTGGGCTGAAAGGGATGGGGTGGTCGCCCGTCATGAGCACTGCGGTTGGGGTAGCCTCCGGTGTTGGCATGCTGTGGTTGTTGGGCACAATGCTGAAGGCCGTCTACCGCTTGCAGAGCAGCGGCAACATCTCCATCGCGCAAACCCTGGAGGTGGAGGGCCGCGTCTATGCCGCCATTCCGGCCCGTGGCGAAGGGAAGGGACGCGTACGCCTCGTGATCGATGACCACGAGCGGTTCTACAAGGCCATTACAGAAGGTGATGCGCTCCCTTCCCGGGAACGCGTGCGGGTCGTGAGTATCAACGAGGACAACTCAGTAACCGTGACAAGGGCCTAATGTCGAAGTCTTCGACGGGAGTGAGATCATGTTTCCAAACTTATTGATGATGTTCAGGCAGACAATCCCGCCAGTCACCGATCCCCGGATGATGTTGGGGCTGGTGGGCGCGGTTGTCCTACTCTTCTTGTTTTTTGTCATGTTCGTGGTCAAGCAATACAAGCGATGTCCGAGCAACAAGATCCTAGTGATCTACGGCAAGGTTGGCGTGGATCAGGCGGCGAAGTGTCTTCACGGCGGCGGGAAGTTCATCATCCCACTGATTCAAGACTACGCCTTTCTCAGGCTCGAGCCGCAGGTGATCGAGATTCCACTCGAGGGAGCGCTTTCGCTCAACAACATTCGTGTGAACGTACCGGCCACATTCACGGTGGGTATCTCCACCGATCCCGTGCAGATGAACAACGCTGCGGAGCGGCTGTTGCACCTCGACGATGGCACGATCCGCGACCAGGCGCAGGACATCATTCTCGGCCAGCTTCGACTGGTGATCGCGACGCTCTCGATCGAAGAGATCAACAAGGACCGCGAGAAGTTCATGGCGTTGATCAACACGAATGTGGCCGAAGAGATCAACAAGATTGGCCTCACGCTCATCAATGTGAACATCCGGGACATCACCGACGAGAGCGGATATATCGAGGCTATCGGGAAACGCGCTGCGGCGGAGGCGATCAACCGCGCGCGCGTCGACGTAGCACAGCAGGAGCGTGACGGTGCGTCGGGCCAGGCGAAGGCGGATCGCGAACGGGAAGTGAGCGTCGCACAGCAGGAGGCGGGGGCGGCTACCGGCCAAAAGGAGGCCGAGCAGTCTCGCCGCGTGCAAGTGGCGGCGCTGGAAGCCCAGTCCATCGAGGGCGAAGTGGAATCCAAACGCGACTACGAGATCGCCACCGCGCAGCGCGAGGCCGAAACAGTCGCTGCCAAGAAGCAGGCCGAGCAAGAGCGGCGTGTCCAAGTGGCGGCTGCCGAAGCGGAGGCGATCGCGGGTGAGAACAAGTCGAACGCGGAGATAGCACAATCCAATGCGCGTCTTGCTGAGATCCGAGCGGAGGCCAAGCGAAAGGCGCAGGTGGCCGCGGCTGAAGCGCAACAAGCTATTCTCGTTGCCGAGCGCGAGCAGGAACTCGCCCGGCTCAGCAAGGAGAAACTGGCCCAACAAGAGATTGAGAAGGCGCGTGTGGAGATCGCGGCAGATGCTGCCGCCGAAAAATCCCGGCGTGAAGCCAGGGGCGAAGCCGACGCGACCCTGGCCAGGTTGAAGGCCGAGGCGGAGGGCACCCAAAAGGTTTTGGAGGCGAAGGCCGAGGGCTACCGCAAGCTGATGGAGGCTTGCGCGGCCAACCCGCAGATCGCGCCGACCTTGCTCATGATCGAGCAGCTACCCGCGCTCGTGTCGGAGCAAGTCAAGGCCATCCAGAACCTCAAGATCGACAAGATTACGGTGTGGGACTCGGGTGGTAACGGTAGGGGCGGCAAGGGCGGCGCGACCGCCGACTTCCTATCGGGCCTGATCGGCTCGCTACCCGCCATGCACGAGCTGGCCGAACAAGCGGGGATCGAATTGCCGTCGGTGCTCGGTCGCGTCTCCAAGGGCAAGGGCGAAGACGTCGTGGTCTCTGAGGTGCCGCCGAAGTAACCAAAACGGTGGGATGCTCGTCAGTCCTGACGTCCGCGGGGCGGCTTCGGTTTGCCCACCTCGGCCCCCCGCCGGATTCCCTGACGCCCGAACTTCGCGTTGATATCGTCGACGACATGGGTGATCGCGCGGTCCTTTTCCGTCTCCGTTGCAGGTGCGATCGGTTGATCGAACATCGACACTTGTACCGGCGCTTGCTCGCGCACGAGTTGCGACAAGGCCACCCCCAACAACCGGGCCGGAACGCGCCGCTTCCGCCGCAGACGTTTCAATAGGCCCTGCGCCGTCTCCAGAACGGGCCTGTCCGCCGACACCGGTTCGCTCAGCGTTTCGCTTGCCTGCCGCGTGTTGAAATCCCAATCGCGAATTTTGACGGTGACCGTCCTGGCACGGTACCCGCTGCGGCGCACGTCGGCCGCTACGCGGAGGGCCAGCCGCAGCAACTCGCGGCCGAGGTTTTCGTCGCTGTTGACGTCCTCGGAAAACGTCTCCTCATGACTCATCGATTTTGATCTCGGCCGGCTCTCTTCTACCTGCCCGGAGTCCACACCGCGGATCCGGTCGTACAGCCACCGACCGGTGCGTTTGCCGAACCACTGCTGCAACACCGTGACGTCGTGGCGCAGCGCTTCGGACACGGCGCGAAGTCCGCGCTCGGCAAGGCGGTCCTGAAACTTCGGGCCTATCATCGGGATCTCCGCCAGCTTGAGCTTGCTGACGAACGCAGCCTCTTCGCCTGGCGGAACGACATAAACCCCTCCGCCGTCCGTTTCACGCCGTGGCTTGGCTTTCTTGGCGGCCAGCTTCGCGACGAGCCTCGACGTGCCGCCTCCGATGGAGATGCTCAACCCCGTCGCCTCGAGCACCGCATGACACATTCGCCGAGCGGTCGCAGTCAGATCTTCTGCGTACAACTGCTCGGTGCCCGACATGTCGACGTAAAACTCATCGATGCTGGCCGGCTCGACCACCGGCGAGAAGCGCTCGAGCACCTCTCGTATCTCCCGGCTCTTGCGACTACAAAGGTCTCTCGGCACCGGAACGACGACGGCCTGCGGACAGAGACGGAGGGCCCTAGCGGTTGGCATAGCGGAATGCACCCCGAGCTGACGGGCTTCATACGATGCGGATGTGACCACGCCGCGTGTGGACGAGCCACCGACGATGAGAAAGGACTCCTTGCCGACACCGTCGGGGTCTGCGAGGCGTGCGACCGCCACGTAGAACGCATCCGCGTCGGCCAGCAGGATGCGGCGACCGGAGTGCGCCTGAGAGGGTGGAGAGGTGGTCATGATGTCTCGAGGCGTAGGCAATCTCAACCTAACGAATCTGGCGGTCAGCCTCGTATCGAGATGGAATGGTCACGGAATGATAGAATAGCTGTCAGCCGTCAGCTATCAGCTCTCAAAAAGCTGTCGGCTGATGATAGCTGACTGCTATTCGCTCGTTGGTTTGCACGTCGGATGAAATCATAGCGGAGGGAAAAGAACTCGTTACCCTCAATTCCCCGGAAGAACCAAAAAAAAGGCCCGCAAATACGGGCCTTTTTCATGAGTTTATTGGCTCTCTATGGGGACCCGCGCCGCCTGGACGAGCGAGTGATCCGGCTGCTCGAGGATCCCGACGAGCTGCGTCGTGCGGGACTCGCCGAAGTGCGGCTTCCAGCCGATCCCGTGCTCCGAGCCGGCGAGCGTCTACTGCCGCTGCTGGGCCGCACAATCCGCGTGCTGCTGCTGGTACGCGCGCTTCTGGCGCCGCTGGAAGTACGCGTAGACCTACCGGTCGACCTCGACGGTGACGCCCTTCTGGTAGTTCTCGAAGGTGCGATGGCCGACGATCGCGATGAGGATCTCCGCTGCAGCTGCCCCCGCGAGCTACGCGTCGTGCTGCTCCGCGGGGCGATCCGTGTGGTCGTGCGAGACTGAGAACCACGAGAGGTCACACCGCTCCGACCGGACTGCGCTCCCTGCCGGACCTGAGGCATGGTGATGCGGCTCGAGGGCGTAAGGGATGTCCGCTCTGGTTGGTCTCGCGTACTGGGTTGCGGCCGCGCGCTCGGAGAGCGGCGTGGGGTCACCCGAGGCGCCACGCGATATTCTGGCGCGCGCCGACTCGGAGCCGCGCGCCGGCTCGAGGTCTGGGCGTCGGAAGCCGATGACGGACGGCGCTCAGGCGCGAGCCGAGTGCTGGTTCCGGGAGAACGCCGTGTGGGGGCTGCCGCTGCCCCGTCGCTGCCACCGGTTTGGCCTCCCGGCCGGAGAGACGTGCGGCGACTCGGTGGCGATCGAAGCTCGGTTCGAGCGCTTTGACCGGTAGCGCGCCGCCGGTTGTCCGTTGCCAGGGTTGCGCGCTGCCCCGGCGCGGGTGATGTCGCGGTTCGGCGGCCGGGTGCTGCACGCCCCGCAGACGCCACGGAAGATGCACGTCTCGGCTGGGCGCGAATCGGCGCGGCGCGCTGGCGGCTTGCCCGCGCCAACGTACCAACCCGCGTCTGCCGGCGGTCGCGGTATCCGGTGCCGGCCGAGCCCCGATTGCGGAACGTATAGTTGTAGTTCACCGACGGCCCGGTCTGGTAGACATAGATGGTGCGGTAGCCGCCGCGGTAACCGTAGAAGTATCGGGAACCGTACGGGTTGTAATAGAACGGATCGTAGTAGAACGGGTTGTACCAGAACGGATCGTAGTAGAAGGGATCGTAATAAAAGGGATCGTAGAACAGGCCGATGCGCCGGCTATAGTACGACCCGCCGTAGAAACCGTATCGTGGATAGAACCCGATGTTAAAGCTGAACCTGGCCCCCGTGCCGTAGTGGCCGTAATCGCGGTGCCGCACACCGTAATGGCTATAGGCATCCGTGAACGCCGCCGGCGGATTCAGGTAGTACGTTTCCAACTCGTAGTCGAAGGTGCTCCCAACGGCCATGCGCTGCGCGATCTCGGTCAACTCCTCTTCAGCGTCTCCCGTTACCTGGACCTCGGCCAGCACCTCGTAATCCCAATGATCCCCGCGACTGAACTCCCCGTAACGGAACGGGTCAGGAGAGTAGGCGACGTAGACCGTGCCGAATCCCGCGGCGTCGACGGCGCGAACAGGTGGTCTATCCTGGCGATCCCGAATCTCGTAGTCGCGGCCTCCGCGCACGAAATCGTCCGCGAACGGGTCGAGCGGGAAGAGCACGCGGATCCGACCTTCCGGATCGGCGTGGAGGACCACGACATGCCCGTCGTCTTCCGTGCGCACGTAGACTCGCACCCGATCGCCAACTTTCAGATCGCGGTTGCGGTTCAACCACACCTGCACGGTCTGATCCTGGGCGCTGGCGCTACCGCCTGCCGGCATCGCCAGCGGTTGTACCGTCATCAGCAGGGGAAGAAGGGCTATCGATCGCATGGAACCTCCGACTTTGGCCAAGATGGGCGAGCCGAACCGGTTTGGCAACAGAATCTCTTCCTTAGTTCTGTAGCGAGTTGTATGCCACAACGTAAGTTGTTGTGAAACATAGTCTTATGATATATGTTTGAGGGTCCGAACGTCCTCTATTCAGGACGTGACTGTAGGACTTGCGGGAAGCGTTGCGATTTGCGACGTCTCACCTCAGCGTAGGCCTTGGTTCGCGAGAACACTTGACGTGGGAAGTGCCCAAAGGTCACAGTGCGGTAACGAGAATTTGGTTAATAACGAATTGCAGGAATCGGACGATGGTCTGCTCGAGGCCCAGCGTTCCACAGCCGACAGCCTGGGTATCCCGAAGCTTGCGCGACACATTTTCCTGTGCTGTGATCAAACCACGCCGAAGTGTTGCCATCGCGACCGGTCACTGAGGGCATGGGCTTATCTCAAGAGCCGCCTCGACGAATTGGGTCTCTCGGGGCACGGCGGGGTGTACCGAACCAAGGCGAACTGCTTGCGGATCTGCGAAGGCGGGCCCATGGCGGTGGTCTATCCGGAGGGGGCGTGGTACAGGAACTGTGATCCGCCGGTGCTGGAGCGCATCATCCAGGAGCATCTCATCGGCGGTCAGGTCGTTACGGATTTCTTGGTGGTGCAGCGTGTGCTCTCGGGAGAGCGTACAGAAGTTGACGCTTGACGCCCGCCGGACGCGACTGAGCATGTTGCGAATCCGAGCGGGTTTGTAGATTGATAGGAGATTTCACTCGGCTGCGGCGCACAGGCCGGGAGCAAACATGACTGATTCTCGCACAGATTACTCATGGCTGAACACCGTCTCGATCATGGTGCTGGCGACCGTGGCGGGGGCCGTGGCGCTGCTGTATACGCGACCGGTGATGGTGCCGTTCGTGTTGGCTATCTTCATTTCCTACCTCGCCTCTCCTCTGGTAGATTTCCTGTGCGCTCGGGTGAAGATGCCGAAATCGTTGGCGGTGCTGCTCACACTGCTTGTCGCTGCCGCGCTCATAACCCTCGTGGTGCTCCTGATCATCACGTCGACCCGCGGACTTCTCGAAAACGTCGACCTGTACCGCACGCGGGTTGTTAGCCTCGCGGAGCGGACGTTCGACTTGCTCGACAGTCGCGGTATCGATCTGGGTCAGGGCGAATTGCTGCAGGGGCTACGCGACTTCAACGTGCTCGGCCTGCCGATTCTGAGGTTTCTCGGCTCGACTGCGAGCGGGGTCGCATCGGTCCTACTCAATGGCGTGTTGGTGCTGATCTTCCTGATCTACCTGCTCATTGGGCGGAACCCCAATCAGTTCCGTACCGGGTTCTATGCGGAGATCGACACCAAGGTCCGCAGCTATATCGTCATAAAGTTCATCACGTCCGCTACCACCGGCGTGCTGACCTGGATCATTCTGTCGCTCTTCGGGTTGGACCTCGCCCTCGTGTTTGGGGTGATGGCATTCCTTCTCAACTTCATTCCGTCGATCGGGTCGGCGATTGCGGTCTTGCTCCCACTTCCCGTTGCTCTGGTTCAGTTCGACAGCGGGCTCGCGATCGTGATGATCGTCGTGCTACCGGCTGCGGTGCAATTCAGCATCGGCAACGTGATCGAGCCGCTCGTCATGGGAGAGGGTTTGGATCTGCACCCGGTGGTGATCTTGATGGCGCTCGTGTTCTGGGGCTTGCTCTGGGGAGTGGTGGGCATGCTCTTGGCGGCGCCGATGACGGCTGTGCTGCGCATCGTGCTGGGGCGGCTCGAGCTGACGCGTCCGGTGGCCGAACTTCTGGCGGGACGGCTACCCCCTAACCTACCGACCGGGCAGTACCCTGTGCCTTGAGCTTTGGGCTCTGAGCTTTGGGTTACTGCCAGCTCATAGCTCATAGCTCATAGCCCATAGCTCATCTCTCGAGCGCCTCGGTGATCTGGCGCACGCGCGCTTCCAGGGTGCGCGACCAATTGCTCAGGTAGTCCATCTGCGACATTTGGTCGCCGGTTGGAAGCCCCGGCCATGCGTCGATTCGCTCATAGAGTCTCGTCAGGCGGTTGAAGGTCTCCTCCAACAGGGGTAAGGCTTCCTCGATCTCCTCGGCCACGTCTCCGACCCCGCGGTCGGACCCATCGTCCAACGCGTCTAATCGATTCCGCGCATGTATGATGGCGGCGAGCTGCTCGCCATGAGCACGAACAATCTCGCCAAGCCGCATGGCGATGTCGTAATGGGTGCGCCGGTCTTGATCCGACAGGCTGAGTCGGGGGTCATCCTCGACAATGACTGTTTGTTCGTGGACGTCGTTCCCGACGCGCAACCGCACGGTGTATTCGCCGGGCAACACCCAGGGGCCGGATAACGATCGGGTCCGCTCCTCGTCGAGCGTAACGCTGATGGCGGCATGTCTCATATTCCATACGGCGCGGTTGACACCGGCGTGCGTTTTTGAGAGCGAAAGCTCGCTTATCGCCCCGCCCGCCCCCTCGCCTCGACCGGCGTCGTCGTGAATCGTGACCGATACATCGTCCTGGTCGCCGTTGGCCAAGTAAAAATCGATGACGGCGCCCGCCGGCGGATTTTGCCCTCGGAAGATCATGTCTCCGGTGTGTCCCTTGTCGCCCGTGTAGCGGATCATCGCGGCGGGTTGCACGGTGAAGAGATGCGCCTCCGACGAGAGAATCTCGGGTGTCAATTCCTGTAGCGCCGTGAGGTTGTCCAGAATCCACACCCCTCGCCCGTGTGTGGCGAGAATGAGGTCGTTGTCTCGGGGATGAAACGTGAGGTCGTTGATGGCGACCGTGGGCATGTCGCTTCCCAATTCCACCCACTGTCGGCCTCCATCGTTGCTGTAGAAGAGCCCAAATTCGGTCCCCAGATACAGCACGTCTGCTCTCCTCAGGTCCTCCCGCACCGTTCGCAACACCCGATCGGCTGGAAGATCACCGACAATCGACGTCCAGGAGCCGCCGAAATCGGTGGAACGAAACAGGTAGTTCGTGAAATCGTCGTTCCGATAGTTGGTGACGGCCACGAACACGGTCCCGGGAGTGTGGGGCGAGGGCTCGATGCCCGAGATCCACGAGGATGCCGGCAAACCGGGCAGCCGGTCTGTGACGTTCGTCCAGCTGGCTCCCCCGTCGCGCGATACCTGAAGATTGCCGTCGTCGGTACCGGCATAGAGCAGTCCCTCCTCGAGCGGCGACTCGGCGATCGCCGTGAGGGTCGGGTAGTAAGGGATGCCGTCGTCCAGCGAAAGCGTCGAGTCGTGCGGCCGCTGGCCCATGATGAGCAGCTCGCGGCGATCGACGCCCGTCGTCATGTCGCCCAGTGACACCCAGGTGTCACCCCGGTCCGTACTCTTCCAAAGCTGTTCGAGCCCCGCGTACAGTGTGTTGGTGTTGTGAGGAGAAATGATGAACGGGCCATCCCAGTTGCCCGGTGCCATCGCGTTGCCGAGTTCGGGTTCGGGCACGCCCGGTCCCCAGGCATCCCAGTTACGGCGCGCGGCGATGGCGCCGCGCGCATCATCCGGCCGGATGATCTTCCGCTGGTGCGTTGCCAGATCGAAGCGGGAAAGTCCGAGATACTGTGACTCGGTATACAGGGTTCGGTTGTCGGTCGTGTCCACGAAATTGACGAACCCATCGCCGCCACCGGTCTTGAACCAGTCGTCCGACAGAATCCCTTCAGACCGGTAGGTGGCACTGGGCCCGGCCCAGCTGCCGTTGTCCTGCAAACCACCATAGACCCAATAGGGTGTTCGCATGTCGTACGACACGCGGTACCACTGGCTCACCGGAAGGTGGGTCATGTAGAGCCACTGGACTCCTCGGTCGTAGGAGATGCCGAGTCCACCGTCGTCCGCCTTCATCACATGGCGGGAGTCGCGTGGATTCACCCACACGAGGCGATCGTCGCCGTGGAGACTCTGCTGCGCCCGTTCAAATGTTCTTCCGCCGTCGTCGGAGTAGCTATACGAGTTCAGCATGTAGATGCGCTGGTCGTCGTTCGGATCGACCAGGATCTGGCTGGCGTACATCGGCCGCGGGTTCCAATCGCTCATGTATTCCCACGACTCCCCCTTGTCTTCCGACCGATAGACGCCGGCCCGGCGTTCGTTGTACGCCGTCGACGCGTTGTACCGGTACCCCTGCTCGACGGACACATAGACGATGCGAGGGTCGGTGCGATACACCGAGATACCGATGCGGCCGACGTCGCCCGGGGGCAAGCCGGCCGTGAGCCGGCGCCACGTGCGCCCGCCATCGGTGGATTTGTGCAAGGCGCTGCCCGGCCCGCCTCCATGGAAACCGTACGGGCGCCGGCGCCGCTGGTAGGTGGCGGCATACACGACGCTTGGGTCCGATGGGTCGATGGCGACGTCCACCACACCCGTGTGCTCGTCCGCCTGGAGCACTCGCGTCCACGTCGCGCCGCCGTCTTCCGTGAGGTAGAGGCCCCGCTCGTCATTCGGTCCCCACAAGTGACCAATCGCCGCTACGAACACGATGTCGCTGTTCGAGGGGTGAATAGCGATGCGCCCGATGTGGTGGCTGTCGCGCAATCCCATGTTCTGCCACGTCTCTCCACCGTCGGAGGACTTGTAGACGCCGTCACCCCAAGAGGAGCTCTGACGGTTGGCGCGCTCACCGGTACCCACCCACACCACGTTGGTGTCCGTCTGGCTTACCGCAATGGCGCCTATCGATATGGTTGCCTGCTTGTAAAACACGGGCTCGAAGGTCACGCCGTTGTTGCCGGTCTTCCACACCCCGCCCGTCGCCGCGGCGATGTAGAACGTGAACGGATTCGATTCGACTACGGCGATGTCCACGATGCGACCGCTCATGTTGACCGGTCCGATCTCGCGGAAGGTCAGATGTTGCAGCATTTCGGCCCGCAACGTCTGTGCGTATGCGGGGCTGGCGGCGGTGCTGAGGCCGGTGGCCAGGATAAAACAGGGGATGATGTGTCGGTAGTTCATGCCAAGTTTCCGAGAAGGGTTCGACCGGCGGGGACTCCGCCAAAGGTACAGGGTGCTCTCACGTTGCGCGAGCAGGTGTGTAACTTCCCCGGGCGCAGATGGCATCAAACCACGTCCGAAAGGCACTGAACGTCAATGAGGAAATCAGCGATCACCCTGGCCGTACTCGCACTCGGCTCGGGCAACAGTCTGAGTGCACAGATCGAATATGAGGTTTCGTTTCCCAACGTCGTGCACCACGAAGCCGAGATTGCAGTCACGTTCACCGCGTTGCCAGCGGTACCCCTCGAGTTGCGGATGAGTCGCTCGTCACCGGGGCGATACGCGCTCCACGAGTTCGCCAAGAACGTCTATTCGGTTCGCGCAACAGACGGTGAGGGGCATCCCCTCGTGGTAGAGCGGCCCAATCCCTATCAGTGGGACGTGCCGGTTCACGATGCGACCGTCCGGGTCACGTATACCCTGTTTGCCGACAGGGCGGACGGAACGTACTCGCAGGTCGATCCCACCCACGCCCACCTCAACATCCCCGCGACGTTCATGTGGGCACGAGGTCTCGGCGATCGTGAAATCCGCATAACGTTTACGCCGCCGGAGGGGTCCGAGTGGAAGGTTGCCACGCAGCTGTTTCCCACCGACGACCCGATGACCTTCACCGCACCCAACCTGTATTACTTCATGGACAGCCCGACGGAGTTGAGCGACTTCGCGTTGCGGGAGTGGACGGTGGCGTCGAATGGAGAGGACCAGACCATACGGGTGGCCGTACATCACGACGGCAGTGATGCAGAGGTCGACGTGTATGCGCAAATGGTGCGCGAGGTCGTGGAGGAAGAGATCGCCGTCTTTGGGGAAGCGCCAGAGTTCGACGGAGGCACGTACACCTTCATCGCGGATTACTTGCCCTATGTGTCGGGCGATGGCATGGAACACCGCAACTCGACCATTCTTGTCAGCACGCGCGCTCTGCGAGACGGGCCACTGCGTGTGTTGGGGACCGTGTCGCACGAGTTCTTCCACTCGTGGAACGTCGAACGAATCCGGCCGCGCACGTTGGAGCCGTTTGACTTCGAGCGGGCCAACATGTCGCGAGAGTTGTGGTTCGCCGAAGGGTTCACGAGCTATTACACGCCTTTGTTCATCCGGCGAGCAGGACTGACGACGGTGGAGCAGTATGCGACGGCGATTTCCGGAGGATTGAGCTTCGTGATCAACGCCCCCGGCCGGCAGTATTTCACGCCGATCGAGATGAGCATGCAGGCCCCGTTTGTTGACGCGGCTACGGCGGTGGATCCCACCAATAGGGCGAACACGTTCATTTCCTATTACACCTGGGGGTCGGTGATCGCATTGAACCTCGACCTTACCCTGAGATCGCGGTTTGACTCGTCGCTCGACGGTTATATGAGAGCGGTATGGCAGCGGTTCGGCAAACCGGAAGTGGCGTACACCGTCGACGATCTCGAACAGACGCTGGGCGCGTTCACCGGCGACGACGACTTCGCAACCGACTTCTTTGCCCAGTTTGTTCGCGGGAGGGAGGTGCCCGACTATGTGGCTCTGCTCGCCAATGCCGGCTTTTTGCTGCGGCCCGCACAGCCCAACGATCCATGGCTCGGCATGTCCTTGAATTCCGACGAGCGCGGGGTGCGCGTTGCTACGACGCCGAGCGTGGGGGGGCCGGCTTATCTGGCGGGCATTAGTCGTGGCGACCGAGTCGTGAGCATCGCCGATCGCCCGGTAACGGAACTATCCGACGTCAGTGCGGTGCTGGCGCAGCACGAGGTGGGGGATCCGATCGCGGTGGCGTTGGAGACCCGCGAGGGAATGAAGACCGTGATCGTAGAGTTAGCGGCCAGCCGCCGGCTGGAAGTGGTTCCTTACGAACAGGCGGGTATGGACATCACCGAGGCCATGATGAGCTTTCGCCGGAGTTGGCTCGAAAGCAAGGCAGAAAGTTCGAGATAAGCCGGCATCACGTCTCACGAAACAGCGGCAAGAAAAGCTCTGGGGACTCATCGCTACGGAGCCGACCCATGGCTGCCG
Organism: Gemmatimonadota bacterium; assembly: GCA_022562295.1. Taxonomy (GTDB): domain Bacteria; phylum Gemmatimonadota; class Gemmatimonadetes; order Gemmatimonadales; family GWC2-71-9; genus B3T1B10. The sequence goes on along the minus strand of JADFPO010000023.1, from coordinate 13,631 downwards.
GCTCCGTAGGGGAAAAGCGATCTGAGGCTGGCCGTTAGCGGTACACAAATCCCCGCGACGGGAACCGGTGGGCTACGGATGCGGCCTTGAGGGCTTTGTTGTTGGAGCAGCTGGAATACTGCACCAGCGCGCTGCCGAGAATCTTGTTGTCGTCGAGATCCACGTTCTGCGCCATCACGGCACCGTTGAAGTGCCCTCCGGTGCCGGTGGAGCTCAGCCGACCCCGCACGATCACCACACCGTAAAACTCGAAGCCACCCGACACCTCCAGGTTGCCCTGGACCAACAGCATGCCCTGCCCGACGTTGCCGGTGAGCTTCAAATTGCCGGGGACGTACATCAGCCGGAAGTAGTCGGTGCAGGCCGATGTGTTTAACGGATCTCCCCAGTTGGTCTGGACCGATGTGTTGCAGTTCCCCGAACCATCGAACACGGGATCGATGCCCGAGTAGGTACCGGGGGTCAGTGTGTCCGCATACGCCGCCAGTTCCCCCCAATCGATGTCGCCGAAAACGCTGAACGTCGAATCGGCGACCGTGGAGTCTTCCTCGACCGAGGTGATGCAGCTAGCATCGCTGCAGCCGCCCTGCGTGGTGAGCTGGGACGAATCCGGCATGCGTATGCCGGATTGGGCTGAGTCGGGCGGTGGGCAGTCGCTCCATCCCGATCCCGATGGTACGGAGTCAGTACCCACTACTTGAGCGGCGCCGCCGATGGTGGTCGGTCCCTGTACGGTAAGCGCAGCTTGAATATCGACCTGTACCGCGGACAGCCTCACGTATTCGCCGACCCGCTGTTGCGAGAGGCCTCCACGGCCCGATCCCGTGACATCCACTAGGAACAGATCCTGGGCCATACGTATGACGTACCCGCTGTAGCGGCCGTGACCGTATGAGGACGAATCGCTCACCGCCACGGAGTCGAGCACGTCCATGTTGTTCCACACGCCGACGTTCCAGTTGTTGATCGTTTGGGCCAGGCCGAATTCCGCCGCGCCGAAGGCTTGAGCCGCACGCCGGGTGTTGACGGCCAAGCGAAATTCCATCCACGTGGTGGTGAACGCCGCCGTCACCAGCCCGCCCATCACTACCATGGCGAGGATGGCCATCATCAAGACCATGCCTCGCTCGTCTCGCGCCCGGCCGATCATGCCGGCCTCATCAGGATGTAAATCATGTGTATCCTCCGTACTCAGAAGAACTGCCACCGTTAGATATGTAGTGCGGAGCCGGAAAACGGAAGGTCCCAGGGAAGGCGGGCCCTGGGTAGTGCATAAGAAAAGAGCCGGCCCGTGGTGGGCCGGCTCCGTGAAGGGAAAGCGAGCTGAGGCTGGCCGTTAGCGGTACACAAATCCCCGCGACGGGAGCCGGCCGGCTACGGATGCGCCCTTGAGGGCCTTGTTGCTGGCGCAGCTGGAATACTGCACCAGCGCGCTGCCGAGAATCTTGTTGTCGTCGAGATCCACGTTCTGCGCCATCACGGCGCCGTTGAAGTGCCCTCCGGTGCCGGTGGAGCTCAGCCGACCCCGCACGATCACCACACCGTAAAACTCGAAGCCGCCCGACACCTCCAGGTTGCCATCGATCAACAGCATGCCCTGCCCGACGTTGCCGGTGAGCTTCAAATTGCCGGGGACGTACATCAGCGGGTAGTAGTCGCTGCAGTCCGATGTGTTTAACGGGTCTCCCCAGTTGGTCAGGACCGATGTGGTGCAGTTCCCGGAACCATCGAACACGGGATTGATGCCCGAGTAGGTGCCGGGGGCCAGCGTGTCTGCATACGTCGCCAGCTCCCCCCAATCGATGTCGCCGAATTGGCTGAACGTCGAGTCGGTAACCGAGGCGTCTTCCTCGAGCGGGGGGTCTCCTGCAATGCAGCTACCATCGCTGCAGCCGCCCTGCGTCGTGAGCAGGGACGAATCCGGCATGCGAATACCGGATTGGGTCGAGTCGGGAGGCGGGCAGTCGCTCCATCCCGAGGGTGTGGAGTCAGCACCCACTATTTGAGCGGCGCCACCGATGGTGGTCGGCCCCTGTACGGTAAGCGCGGCTTGAATATCGACCATCACCCCGGACAGTCTCACGTACTCGCCGACCCGCTGCTGATTATTACCAGACTTGTCTTTTCCCGTGATCATGACCAGGAACATCTCGTCGGCCATGCGTTTCACATAGCCGCTGTAGGTGCCGTGCCCGTATGAGGATGTCCCGCTCACCGCGATGGAATCGAGCACGTCCATGTTGTTCCAAACACCCACATTCCAGCTGTCGATCGTTTCGGCCAGACCGAAGTCTGCTGCGCCGAAGGCCTGTGCGGCGCGCCGGGTGTTGTCGGCCAGCCGGAATTCCATCCACGTGGTGGTGAACGCCGCCGTCACCAGCCCGCCCATCACTACCATGCTGAGGATGGCAACTATCAAGGCCGCGCCACGTTCGTTAATTGCTCTATTGGTCATGTTCAACCTCCTATATCTGTCAGTCGTTGCGCAACGCCACGCGAGTCACGATCGAGTCGCGTATGTTGTCGATGGTGCCGCCGCTGGTGTACGCCGCGCGGTTCGATTCCGCGCGCAGCACGATGCCGACGCTGGCGATGTTAGTCAACACGGCCGTGACGTTGCCCGATGCGTCGTAGTACGTCAGCTCCAGACCGTCCGAGGTCTGGAGAGGACCCAGCAACCCCTCCCACGAGTTCCAACCGCCCGAGTTGGTCGCCAAGCGCTGCATGATCCAGGGGCGTCCGTTCCAATAGTTGGAGACTCTCAATTCTTCCTGTTGGAAGCCCCGTATGGGGGCGCCTGTCAGCACCCCGGTCGCCACCATGATCCTGGCGGCGCCGGCAGTAACGGCCAGAGTGTCGTAGAGAGTCTGCGCGGGCGGGGCCAGGCGGGTGTCCGTCGCCCCGTCGCCGTCGTCGCACGTGGTGGCCGATGTCGCGGACAGGCGGGCGATAATCCAAGTGTCGTCCGCTGCATCGCGCGGATCGCCTTGATAGAATACCAGGACCGAGTCGAGCGAGGCGTCCGGCCCACGGGATCCCATGGTCATGGCGTCACGTATGAGCAGTTGCGCGTTGCCGCCCATATCGGCCGGGGTGGCGCAAACCATGCTGGACCACCGCATGCCGCGGAATCGAATCTGATCCGAGTTGGCGATCTCGATATCTCCGTCGCTGGCGTCCAGCTCGCGCAACGCGCGGGTGATGTAGAACGCCCCAGCGCGCAACGACTGTTGCACCTCGATGCGCTCGCTGTGAGTCGCCATGAGCCGCTGTATCCCGATGAGCGACTGGTAGATTGCCCCCATTATCAACGTCCCGACGGTCATGGCCACCAACAACTCCACCAGGGTGAACCCGCGCCGCGTCATGGACATGGTATGTATGTCTCGAAAGTGTCGATTGCAGCGGCGGCCGTTCCAGTAGGATATTCTGCTGCTACCATTACCGCCCTCGACCCGCCGACCTGTGCAGCCACTGTCCATGTCATGATGTAGACGCCGACGAGGGTCTCGTTGCCGCCTGCCGCAAGGGTGCATCCCGCGGCGCGCAGCTGTTCCATCCTACTTTGCGCGTAGAACGCCGCAGTGGCGAGTCGCTCCCCCCTGCTCTGCAGTGCGGTCATCTTAGCCGTTGCGCCCACAATACCGAGTATGCCCACCGTGAGGATGACGATCGCCACGATGATCTCGACAAGGGTGAATCCCGAGCGGCCGTTCAGTTCCAATAGGTACCCCCGATGGGCGAGATATAGACCCAATACGACGCAACGTTCGGCCGGTAGAAGTACATGTAAGACCATCCTCCGGATGAAGCCATGCCGGTTGGCTCGAACACCACCGAATCTGCTGGGGTGGTTGCGACGTACACGTCGTCCGACATGAACTCCACATTTCCCACCGTATCCACACCGGTGCCGTCGGCTTTGCAGGAGGTGACCCAGAAACGCCCGCCGTATCCGGTAGTGCCGTGCACGACCGCTTGGCAGCCGCGGGTGGCCGCGGTGCCCCGGGCCTTTGCGACCTGGTTTAGGCCCACTCGCCGCGCGTTGCGTACCGATTCCTTGTAGTAGGTGTCTTTCAGTGACGGCAGCGCGAAGCCCGTACCTATGCCGATGATCACGACTACGATGAGCAACTCGATGAGCGTAAACCCACCGCGACGTTTCGGCGGTGTGTCGATGGCTGTAGCAACGAAGGAGTGTGAATCGACCATTTACCTGTCTCCGGCGGCCCGGCGATCTCCCGTCGTTCGGCGAGAGATCCGTAGCTTTGCGTCCCACGGTCGCCCGCGGTTTGCCCTTACAGCGACAGCAACGGTGCACTGTCGTGTGACTCACGTCACAAAGGAACCGGCGTTCTCCCGACCTGTCGAAGTTGTGGGAACCCGCGCTCCTGCGCGGTGCCGGTTTCAACGCTGTCAATCTGCGCTGCCGCGGTTCTTTTCGCTGTGACCGGGGACACCTTGCCCCGGCTATCGCGACCAATGGCGCTGTGGGGCTAAGTCCTTTCAACTCACAAGTATACACCATCTGTACAGTGTCGGAACACACTGGCGGGCCCTTCCGCTCCGCCCGAGTTCGCCACGGAATCCACGGACCCCACGGAAAACCCACCACCACACCATTTCTTGTGTTCTGTTCTCCCGGCCAGCGGGCACAGCAACGCCGGTCCATCGGAGTGGGTGAGGGTGTGGGGAACCAAACGGAAGGGGAGTGCGGGGGTCCGTGGTTTCCGTGGATTCCGTGGCTATTCTATCTCGGCGGGAGCCGACCCGCGTTCTTCCGCGATTCCCCAACCGCTGTTCGCACGCCGAACGTCGGACGTCGAAACCGGGCAGGCGCCAGAGACCAGTCCAGCCGCTTCGCCGTCATCGGGCTTGCTGCGGCCGGAGACCCACCACGCGCCCGTCCAAACTCCACGCCGGATCGAGCGTCACGCCAAGGTGGGCCAACGCCGTGACGGCGACGTCTACGATCTCGGGAGCCCGTTGGGGAACTCCGACAATCGCCGACGGACCGCTGGCCAAGTAGAAAATGGTTCTCTCTTGCAGGGACGGCTCCCCGTGGCCCCCGTCGTCCCGCCGGCCGTGGTCGGTGCTCATCAATATCAACCAATCCTCGTTGGCGAACCCAGGTCGGCGCCGGAGCGCCGCGACAAGCATTCCCACCTGGGCGTCCGCGGCTTCCATCGCGGCGCGATACTCCGGCGACAGCGAACTCGTGGAGTGGCCCACCACGTCGATGTTGCCGAGGTACACGAAAGCGGCATCCGGGTCCTGAAACGTCAGGTATGCGCTGGCCGCCGCCACGGATTGGGAATCGGCGATTTGATATCCCGTATCCGCTTCGCCGTCGAACAACAGCTTGACATCGATCTGGTCGGTGATGAGTGGGCCGCCCGACGCCGTGTCGCCCAATGGCGGCCAGTCGACCACAGCGAAAGTCGCGTAGTCGGAGTCGATCTGCTCCAGACGGGTCAGGAAATCCGGATACGTCGTGTAGTCGTGACCGGTAAAATCGTTGCTGGTGACCAGATGCTTGTCGCTCCAGACTCCGGTCAGCATGCTGGACCACCCGGGGCCGCTGACTGTCCGAGGCCGGGTCAAAGCCCGATCGCTGAACGTGCCCCGGGCGATGAGGGAATCGATGTTGGGGGTGTTGGCGGCCGACAGGATGTCGACACGGACTCCGTCGAGCCCGATGAGCAGAACCTTCTTTTTCGCCGGTCGACCGTCGCATGCGCCGAACCCAGCGCACGTGGTCAACAACAATGCAGAGAGGAGGCGCCTCATTGTTCAAGTTTCCTGATCGGTTGGCCGCACCAAAATCTCATTGACGTTGACCCGATCGGGTTGGGTGACGGCGAAGAGAATGGCTTCTGAGACATCGCTGGCCCGCAACCGTGTCTTGTCTGCCCATGTCGTTTCGAAGCGTGTGGCAATGTCCTCGTCGGTAATGTGGTCGGTCAGCTCCGTGGCCACCACGCCCGGCTCGATGTCGACGACCCGAATCCGATCCTTGGCCGAGAGTTCCAGGTGGATGCCCTGTGAGATGGCGCGCACGGCGAATTTCGTTGCGCTGTATATGGTGCCACCGGGAAACGGCCGCCGGCCCGCCACGGAAGACACGTTGACGATGTGGCCCCCGCCCCCTCCCTGATCCAGCATGCTGGGTAGGCATGCCGCAATGCAGTAGAGGACTCCTTTGATATTCACGTCGATCATGCGATCCCACTCCTCGACATGTAGCTTGCGGATGAGGGAGAGGGGCATGATGCCCGCGTTGTTGACGAGAATGTCGAGCCGGCCAAAGGCGTCGAGGGTTTGCCGCACGAGGGCCTCGACGGATTCCCGTTTCGTCACATCGGTCGGGACGGCTAGTGCGGTGCCTCCTGACTCCTCAATGTCGGACACGAGGGCGGCCAGGCGCTCGGCCCGTCGTGCCGCGACGACGACATGAGCGCCCTCGGCGGCCAGGGCGCGCGCTGCGGCTTCGCCGATGCCGCTGGAAGCGCCGGTGACGATCGCGACTTTCCCCCGCAGTTTGTCGGACATTCGAGTCACCTAGCCGAAGGGTGAGGTGCAAATGTACCGTATTGGGCCTCGAATGCAGTATCTTCAAGGTAGATCAGATCCGTGGAGTCGAGCATGCCCTTGACCGAATTCGACCAGATGCCCGAAGACGCACGCCTCTGGATATTTGCGGCGGACCGTCCGTTGGATGATGCCGAGCGAGACCGCCTGCTCGGGCGCGTGGATGCCTTCTTGAATAGCTGGGCCGCCCACGGCGCGTCCCTCACGGCCGCCCGCGATTGGCGGTACGACCGGTTTCTCTTCATCAGCGTAGATGAAGCCGCGGCTGGCGTGTCCGGATGTTCCATCGACGCGCTGGTCCACGACATACGAGCGCTGGAGAACGAATTGCAGGTCACGTTGGTCGACCACGCGCCGGTCGTGTTTCGGGACAACGGTGACATTCGGAGAGTCTCGAGACAAACATTCGCCGAGATGGCCCGGGCCGGATCGGTGACGCGGGAGACGCCGGTGTTCAACAACTCGCTCACGACCGTCGGGCAACTGCGATCTGGTGGTTGGGAGGTGCCCGCCGCCGACTCGTGGCACGCACGGGCGTTTTTTTGAGCTTTGGGCTTTGGGCTGTGTGCTGAGAGCTGCGAGCTGCATATCCGGTAGCTCATAGCCACAGCTCGCGACTCACCACGCACCACTCCCCGATGCCCATCCAGATCTTTGGTACCAAAAAGAGCGCTGAAACACGCAGGGCCCAGCGGTTCTTCTCCGAGCGACGTATCCCGGTTCAGTTCGTCGATCTCAAGGTGAAGGCCGCCTCTCCGGGCGAGTTGAGGCGTTTCGCGCAGAAGTTCGGTGTACGGACCCTGATCGATCGGGATGGTCGCCGGTTTGCGGACCTCGGCTTGAGACATGCTGCGTGGTCCGATGACCGCTGGCTGCAGAAGCTCGTGGAGGAGCCGTTGCTGCTGAAGCTCCCACTGGTTCGAAATCGGCAACGGCTCACGGTTGGCGTTGAGGAGGCTGAGTGGAAGCGGTGGGTGCAGGACGTGAGCCGCGACCATGAGCCGTCACGTGCTCGTCGCTGAGAGCAGATAGCTGAGAGCGGATAGCCGATGCATCCGCCTGACGCCTGACACCGTACGCTACTTCACTCCTCGCCGGAGCATTCACCGCGAAGTAACTTCCCCGCCATCCCATGATCGAGCTGCTTTCGGATCTTCGCCCGTTCGTCGTCGCGGCGTTGGCGATTTTTTTGGCCGTCGTCACGTCAGCCCATGTGGTCCTGTTCAAACGCGACGATCGCGCCGCCGTGGGGTGGGTGGGCGTCGTATTGTTGTTTCCGATTCTGGGGCCGGTGTTGTACGCCCTGTTCGGGATCAACCGGATCACACGGCGTGCTTCCGAATTGCGCCAGGAGCGGAGGCGGCTCGAAGCAACCACCGCAGAGCTGCGCATCGAGCACCAGCGGATTGAGCAGGTCCTCCCGCCGGGCCACGAGCACCTTGTCGCGTTGGGGCGTCTCGTCGATCGGGTCACCCACATCCCCGTTACCGGCGGCAACAGAGTCACCCCGCTGGCGAATGGTGATGAGGCCTACACGGCCATGCTGGAGGCCATCGACGCGGCGTCCGAGACTGTGGCGTTGAGCACGTACATCTTCGACCACGATTCGGCGGGAGTGCGGTTTGCCGATGCGCTCGAGCGAGCATGCAAACGCGGCGTCCAGGTCAGAGTGTTGATCGACGGGGTCGGGGCGCTGTATTCGCGTCCGTCCATGGTGCGCGAATTGGAGAGGCGAGGCGTTCGCGTCGCCCGATTTCTCCATTCCTTATTCCCGTGGCGCATGCCGTTCATGAATTTGCGGACCCACCGCAAGATCCTGGTCACCGATGGCCGAATCGGCTTCACGGGCGGCATGAACATTCGCGAGGGCCACGTATTGTCGAGTTCCCCCCCCCCCGCTCGCCCGTGCAGGACGTCCAGTTCCGCTTTGAGGGACCGGTGGTCGCGCACTTGATGCGGGTTTTCGCCGAGGACTGGGCGTTTACGACTCGTGAGATCCTGAAAGAGGATCCGTGGTTTCCCTCTATCCCGGCGGCGGGACAAGTGACAGCTCGGGGTATCGCCGACGGTCCGGACGAAGATCTCGACAAGCTGCGATGGGTAATTCTCGGGGCGGTAGCCCGAGCGGAGCGCAAGGTTCGCATCGTGACACCGTACTTTCTTCCCGACACGACCCTTATCATGTCGCTCAACGTCGCCGCGATGCGTGGAGTTCAAGTCGACATTGTATTGCCGGGTCGCACCAACTTGCGGTTCATCAAGTGGGCGTCTGACGCGCAGCTGTGGCAGATGCTCACCCGTGGTTGTCGGGTGTTTCACACGCCAACGCCGTTCGATCACTCCAAAGTGATGGTGGTAGATGGAGCGTGGACATTGGTGGGATCGGCCAACTGGGATCCGCGCAGCTTCCGGCTCAACTTCGAATTCAACGTCGAGTGCTACGACGTCGACCTGGCCAGCAAGATGGATCGCTTCATCGACGAGCGGATCGATCGGGCGCAAGAACTCACGCTCGAGTTTATGGATCGACGTACACTTCCGGTGAGATTGCGGGACGGAGTCGTGAGGTTGTTGAAACCGTACTTGTAATCGCGTGCTGCGTTTATCTTCCCGCCGCTCGCAGCTTGTCGCGAATGTCGGGTGGCAACACGTCCCATGCAAACGCAATTCTCACGCCGCGCTGGGTTTGAAACGGATCCCCTTGGATCGGTGACCGCACCGCCGCGTAATGAATGCCGACCACCAACCCACCCGAACCGATAAGGGGGCCGCCGCTTCCGCCGCCGGTGGCTTCGGCTGTATGGATGAGTTCGGTTCGAGTCGTGTCGCTGATGCTGCCGCTCGTCACCAGCGGCTGGATTCGATTCTGGCGCGCTAGTTCCCGGGCGAGGTCGACCGGCTGTTCACCCACTCGCTCGAGAATTTCCGAACGCTCGTCCCGCTCCACGCGAAACAGCAAGTTGTGCACGCCCGTCGGATATCCGATGAAGGCGATCGGTGCGCCGGGGGGGATGGCCAGATCGTTTGGCTCCATCGGGAGGACCGGTCCGTGCACGCCCGAGCCCACGGTGCTCATCACCGCCACATCCGCCTCCGTGGAGGTTGCATGCACCCGTAGCGGGTGTGGCGGTCCACCAGGGGGAAAGTAGATCTGCAAGACGATGAAACGCGGTTCGGCATCAACTCCGTCCTCCCGCAGGGCGTCGAGGGCGACGTCTTCCCGCCAGGGCTCTGCCACGTGCCGGTTGGTAAGCACCCACCCGGCGGAGTCGACCAAGAACCCGGTTGCCGAACCTTGCCTCTGCACAGGGGGCCCCGACCCACCGAATCCGAACACCGGCACGATCTGACCGATCCGGCTGATTCGTGTGCGCGGGCGGTTTTGAGAATCGACTTGGTAACGGAGCAACTCCGTCGTCCCTGGGCGCGCGAACCCGTAGGAATAGACGATCAGGCCCACGCCGCGGCTGAACCTCGCCGCCGCATCACGCACGGTCTGATTGCTGGCCGCGGCCGATTGCTCCACGGCTTTCAGGAGCGAGTCGTAGCGCGTCTGGATGTCGCTGAGGTTGCGCTGGAGGGCTTTGCGTGTGCCGCGTTCCGCGTCGAGTTCCGAGGCAAACAACGCGAGGCGATCTTGCAGGCCGCTTTGGTTGCGCGACTGCCAAACGACCACGGCGCCGGCGACCGCGACAAGAGCGACGAGCCCGATCGTATTCACGGTGGCTCGCCGCCTGTTCTTCTGAACCAACGCGACGAAATCGCGCGTGCTCGGGAAACGCCGCAACAACTCGCCGGTCACCAACCCGGCAGGCTTCGCTCTGGATTCGGAGAGCCGACGCAACGCCGCGGGGGCCTTGTCGTCACCGAGATCCAACGTGGGCGTCATGGTGACTTCGGTGTCGATCACGAACTGCGCAGACGGTCCGCCAACGCCGAACTCGATGACGTCGCCGGGCTCCAGCATCCTCTCCGTCACGCGTTCCTGGTTGACGAAGGTCCCGTTCCGGCTCCCGAGATCGCGCACGTAGTAGCGATCGCCTCGGAGAACGATGGTGGCGTGTTCGGCGGAAACCAAGATCTCGTCACGCGGAAACATGATGGATTGGCCGGCCTTCCGCCCAATGGTGTTTTCAGCGGCCTCGAGTAGAGCGCTCGTGCCGGCCCTGCTGCCCGTGATGAAAACCAACTTCGCGTTCATCGACTCATGTCCACCGTCGGCGAGATTGCCGAGGGGAATCTGTCAGAAGAGAAGAGTTTTTGCGAGCCCGGGTCGGACCCGTTGATCGAGGTGCCTGCGGCGCCACGACTCACCGCCCAATCGTTGCCTGGCAATACAAGTGGTTGTATTACAACAACTTGAATATGCTTCACAGGATTGAAACTTTGCGACCCCTTCGGTACGTATTGGGGGTGTAACCACCACTCTAACAGGTACTTATACATGAGCGGATCCAGACGGCCCTGGGGTGTGATTGCCGGCCCGATCATCTTTTTTGGCGGCCTAGTGGTTTTTCTGGGTGTCCAGAAGGCTCAGGGTGTGAAGGAAATCGTGCAGGACTGGGGACACGAGTTGGAACACTCGGCGGCTCCTGTCGTGATGGATCTTCCCGTCTACGTGCCGTTGTTCGTCGGCGGTGACTGGCTGGGCCGGCTCGAGACGATCGTGGTCGATCGGACCCGGCCCGGCGCGGTCGACAGCCTGCAGCTCTTCGCCAACATCAGCGACATGGCAAACCTCGCGGCGCTCGAGAACTGTTCGATTCGGATACGCCCGCCACGCGGTGAGCTCTCCGAGTTCAAGCGCGCCCTCCGGTGTGTCAATGACACAAAGGGGATGTTGGCGTTCGGACACCTCGACGTGAACGAAGCGGTCTTGAGTGTACCGCTGTTCGTGCTGGCGGACGATCTTCCGTGCGAAAAAGCATTCTTGACGGGTCCGTGCAGCCGAATCCACGGCGACATGCAGGCGGAATTGCAGGAACTCGCCGAGGAGTTGCGCGCGTCCGCCGAGGAGTTCCGTGTTGAAGCGGAACGGATCAAGCGGGATGTGCGGGTCCGGATGCGGGAGAGGCTGCGGGGGATCAGGTAGCGCCGCCGCCCCGCCTCTCACCATTCTAGGTGTCGGGTGTCAGGTGTCAGGTCATTGAAGCAAATACTTCTGTAGCACGAAGGCCCCGGACTATTCGCCGGGGCCTTTGGAGCTCACCAGGTCTCCAGTTTCTCTAGGCTTCAGACCTGCCTCTTGCCCTGACACCCGACCCCCCTGACACCTGACACCCGTCACCTGACACCCGATCCCCACCTATCCCCCATTCGGATCCAGAATGTCATCGATCCGCACGATGGCATCCTCGAGGTGATACCAGGTGCTATGAGCCGTGAGCTATGGCCTATGAGCCACAGCCCACAGCTCAAAGCTCAAAGCCCTAAAGAAAGAGGTGGCTTCCCCGATCAAGGATCACGTGGCATTTTGGCGCGGCGTGCGGATGCCGAGGATTGTCGCTAACGCAGAGGGCGCCGGTGAAGAACGACAAGAAAGTCATTGCGGCCTGGGCCATGTACGACTGGGCCAACTCCCCATTCACCACCCTGGTCGTCACGTTCGTCATTTCGGCCGTCTTCGTCCAGGCCTTTGCACCCGACGAAATCACCGGCACCCGCCTGTGGACCACGGCGGTCAGCATCAGCGCGTTGATCGTCGCGCTGTGCTCGCCGTTGCTGGGCGCCATGGCCGATCGGGGCGGGTTCCGCCGCAAGTTCCTCATGATCTCCACCGCCGTGTGCGTCCTGGCCACGGTGGGCCTTGGACTGATCAGTCCATCACAGGACAATGCCATCCTCTTGATGTTGACCGTGTTCGTGGTGGCCAACGTGGCGTTCGAGGTGGGGATGGTGTTCTACAACGCGTTCCTGCCGGACATCGTTACCAAGGAGAAGATCGGGCGCGTGTCGGGTTACGGGTGGGCGCTGGGATACGGCGGCGGCCTGGTGGCGTTGTTGGTGGGGTTGTTTGCGTTCGTGGGGTTGGGCGACGACGGCGGGTGGTTGGGCCTGAGCACCGAAGGGGCGTTCAACGCCCGGGCGACGGCGTTCCTCGTGGCTGGGTGGCTCGCGGTGTTCAGCATTCCGACCTTTCTCTTCGTCCGTGACCCGGACCATGTTCCCGGCGCGACGGTGAGCGTGCGCGGGGCGTTTGCGGACCTGGCCAAGGCGTTTCGCAACATCCGCAAGTATCGGGAGATCGTGAAGTTTTTGCTGGCGCGGATCGTATTCAACGACGGGCTCGTGACCATCTTCGGCATCAGCTCGATCTACGCCATGGGGACGTTCGGGTTCACCCTCACCGAGGTCATGGTGATGGGGATCGTCATCAACGTGGCGGCCGGGACAGGCGCCTTTGCGTTCGGTTTCATCGACGACAAGATTGGCGGCAAGGCGACGGTGCAGGTGAGCTTGGTGGCCCTGGCGTTGGCCGCGCTGCTCGCGGCGCTGGCGCCGTCGAAGGCCTGGTTCTGGGTCGCCGCAATCACCATTGGCGTCTTCGCTGGACCCAACCAGTCGGCCAGCCGGTCGCTCATGGGCCGGTTCGTGCCGGACAAGCACGAGTCCGAATTCTTCGGCTTCTTCGCCTTCTCGGGGAAGGCGACCGCCTTTTTGGGCCCCCTCTTGTTCGGGATGATGACGACGGCGTTCAACAGCCAGCGGGCTGGCGCAGCCACGGTTTTCGTATTTTTCGTGGTGGGTGGGCTCATTCTCTCCACGGTGAGCGAGCAGCGGGGGATCGAGGCGGCGGCGAATGGCTGACGGCCGTGTTGACCGAGGATTTCAGTCCCACTACGTTTTTGTACCTCCCGGGAATACTGGGAGTCGCGGTGGTTGTAGCTCAACTTGGTTAGAGCGCCGGACTGTGGCTCCGGAGGTTGGGGGTTCAAGTCCCCTCAGCCACCCTGCGGTGAGTGGTGAGTCGTAAGTGGTGAGTGGGTCTGGTCTTTCCCCGACTCACAACTACCGACTCACTACTCACCGGTGGTGTGGGG
>JADFPO010000001.1:96639-99558 GCA_022562295.1 Gemmatimonadota bacterium | reverse complement strand
CGAAGCCCACGATGCCGGGAAATGGATCGTGACCCTCTTCCAGCATGCAGGTGAGATTCTGCCGCATTTCGTCCTTGACGGAGCGGCCGTGCCGCAGGGGGTCTCCCCATGCGGTTTGTCGGAGTTCACCGAGTGTCTTGGAACGATGTGTCATACTCGTGATATACCCTGTCGCGTGCCCAAGTATCAACCCCTCCGCAGGTAGAGATCGAGCAGCCGAACGACGCCTATGCCATGCGCCGGCAAGAGCACGTCGACGGCTGGTTCCGACCCAACGAACAGTACACCCAGGTGCCGTTCGAGGACGTCAACACGCCGCGCCCCCCGAAATCCGAGTATCCCCGCCGTGAGCCTCACCGTTCGCTCGGCCCCGATTAATTCCTGTAGATAGGCGATTGCTCCGTCGCCGTTGTCGGCCGGCTTGATGGCGATGGCGGCAACTCCCGGTTGGTCTACCCCGATCAAATGGCCGTAGCGAGGAAGCGGCGAAGACGCGGTGGTTGCAGCCTCTACTGGTGTCACGACGAACGGCTCCGCACTCCATCCGAAATGCCACGGTTCGTCGGGCGGTGCGTAGGGAGACGATACCTTGATCCTGTAGCGCGATCGGCCGGGCGGCGATAGGCTCACGATCTGTCCGTTGGCATCGCACGCGGCGTACGGCGCGTCGAGGCCACGAAACAGCACCTGCCAATTATCTCGTGAAAGCAACCGCAACCATCGAAGGTGGGCGATCGGACCCAATGGCCCCGAGGCTTCGTCGAACCCGGCGGGTGTTTCCCACGCGATTTGGGGATCATCCACGGCGAAGTGGAAATCAACCTGGATGTTCTCCGCGTTTTCGTCCTCGAATTCGTTGGTGATGTCGATCCAAGGTTCCGTTTCGTACGCGGTTACGGTGGATGTCAATGGGCCCCAGGCGGTGCGTCGCCGCGCGATCAGCCGCATTCCGATGCCGGGAAGCCGCATGCGCGTGAGGTTTTCAAGTGTGGCGCCTCGGACCGCGTTGAGGCCGGCGGTACCGGCCCGCACCCATTCGCGGTCATCGGCGCGGTGGTAGAGGGACGACACCGCCCCGGTCTCGGGATCGAGGCGGACCGTAAAGAGGTGGCCAAATGCACTTGGGGGCCCCAGCTGGATAAATGGTCGGCTCACGCTCGCGGTGCGGGTGGGCAGGTAAGCGTAACCCAGGCCCGGCACATCGGTTGCCATCTGCTCGGTCCCGTCCGGCATTGTCACCGAGTCGGTGCGAGGAATCGGGGAGGGGTTCAACACCAACGTTCCGTTGGTCGGAGCTTCGACATACTGCGCCAGACCGGCCACACCGGGTGCCGCGGATCCCAGGAGTTCGTTGATCGGCGCGAGCATCTGGGCGACCCGACCGGCGCGCTCTGCGGCGCGCCGATGGCTCGCCCGCAAGATTTCTTCGTGTGTCGGCGAGGTGCGGTGCGGGACGGGTATTGCGATCGCCGGTGCGGTGCCAGAACCACCGGTTCGTTCTCCTTCGAAGTACGCCTCCGCGTTACCGACCACGATGCGAGGAAACGCATAGCGCGAATTCCAATCGGTCACGGCCTGTGACATTTGAGGCAAGTCGTCATCGACCGTCGTGCTCACCAGCATTGCTGAGTTCGTCGTCAGACGCGGATCTCGACTCTGCTTCAGCCAGCGCTCGATCTCGCGAGCCATCACGTCCCGCCCATTCGCGAAGCCCAGATCCACGGGGTTGCTTCCCGGTGGCAAGGCGAGCGTGTAGACGGTCGACCCATCGAGCGCGCGTCGCGTAGTGAGCGCGGCGCGCGCAGGGGTTCTGGTCGCGACCAGACTGAATCCGGCACCGGTGAGGCCGAGCATGGTGCCGGGAATGGCCAGGTCGGAAGGATCCACGACCGCGACAGAGCTGACCGGGATGCCGAATTCGTTTTCCAGTTGCAGGGCCGGCATTCCTCGCCGCAACAGTGGCAGATGATCTGACGCTCCCGGGGGCGTTTCACTTTCCGCGAAAGGGTTGCCCGTCACGCGGAGCGCGTGGAGAAGTGCTACCGCCGCGGCCCTGCGCCAGACGGGGAGTGACCTCAGGTGGTGGCGTACTTGGTCCGGATCGGCAACGGTGATCCAATGCAGCGTCCACTGCGGTTGCAGGACGATGCGGTGAGGAGTGCGCAAGGGGCGGCGGAGGCCCGGCATTTCCAGCTGGCTTATGAGTTGGGTCTCGCCCCGAAGTGGAAGCCACAGCTCGCCGAACAGCGTGCCCCCGACTCCCAGTACCGCTGCAGTTCCCAAGAGCCTCCGCCCACTGCTCTCGAAGACACGTATGCGGCCGGCGGACTCCTCCGCATCGAACACCGAGAAGCGCACGAGTGTGTTCTCAGCGGCAGGGTGCGCATAAAACACACTCGCGGCCGCCTCCACTCGCGGTGCAGCATCTCGTAACCGCTTCACCGGGGCGCTGAGTCCTGCGGCGGCCAGCGCGCGTAGAAATTCCCTGCGGTCGGTCATGGCGCGGAAGAATAAGAGCGAAGGGACGTAGGATCGGTTCCGGCTTATGGATCGAACCGGAACGGTAGGTCAACAATTCCAGCAGGAGCGTCGGCCGCCCGAACCGGCTGCTCGGTTGCGGCGCTACGGTGCACCATGCCGAGGCCTATGTATTGTTCGAAGGGCGCCAGCCACGCGATACTCGTCACGCGGCCCACCGGTTTGTCGTTTTGAATGATCGCACTTTCCGACGGATTGGGCGCGTGATCCCAAATCAAACCCCGTAACGCCCGGTTGGTATGTCCGCGAAAGTGGAGCCTGGCGACGGTTTCCTGTCCGGTATAGCACCCCTTGGTATACGATACGCCGTCGATCGCGTCGTAACGGACCTCCTGCGGAAGCGTCTTCGCATCGATCTCGGTGCCGAGCCCCGGCCAGCCG